>JBIIDQ010000187.1:0-4186 GCA_044238295.1 Vulcanococcus sp. | reverse complement strand
TCGGTGTCCACCGTCACCATCGCGTCCACATGGCGGCGGGCCAGCTCAAAAGTTTGCTCGCCCACCTCCCGCACGGCCACGCCATCGGCGAACAGACCCACCTGCTCGAGTTTCACCCGCTCCCCGAGAGCCAGCGAGCGGGTCATGGCATCGGCATCCACTGGCTCCACCCCGATCACCTCCACCTGGGGCCAGAGGGATTTCACGTAGGAGGCGATGCCGGCGATCAGGCCGCCGCCGCCCACGGCCACATAAATGGCATCCGGCGGCTCAGAGCATTGGCGCAGGATTTCCAGGGCGATGGTGCCCTGGCCGGCGATCACATCCGGGTCGTCGAAGGGATGAATAAAGGTGAGGCCCCGCTCTGCGGCAAGTCGGTAGGCCTCACTGCAGGCGGCGTCGTAGTTGTCGCCGTGGAGCACCACCTCCGCTCCCCGCGCTGCAACCGCTCGCACTTTCATCTCAGGCGTGGTGACCGGCATCACAATCACGGCTCGGCAGCCGAGCTTCTGCGCACCGAGCGCCACTCCCTGAGCATGGTTGCCGGCGCTGGCGGCGATCACGCCGCGCTCCAGCTCCTCTCGGCTGAGGCCCGCCATTTTGTTGTAGGCGCCCCGCAGCTTGAAACTGAACACCGGCTGCAGGTCTTCCCGCTTCAGCAGCACCGTGTTGTTGAGACGCCGCGACAGGTTGGGTGCGGGGTCGAGCGGCGATTCGATCGCTACGTCGTAGACGCGGGCCCGCAGGATGCGCAGCAGCATGGGCACGCCGTTGGTGTCGCTCATCGGCCCTGACTCACCACCCCAGTGTGACAAGCCTCTGACATCGACCCGCGTTTCGTGCCGGGAGGCACCAACGGCCTGAGTTGAGACCGTAGGCTGAACCTTAATCAAGGCCCGGGGCATGCATCTCAGCGAGCTGACGCATCCGAATCAGCTGCATGGCCTGAGCATTGCCGAGCTCGAGGGCATCGCCCGCCAGATCCGCGAGCGGCATCTGGAAGTGGTGAGCACCAGCGGTGGTCACTTGGGCCCTGGTCTCGGCGTGGTGGAACTCACCCTCGCTCTTTATCAAACCCTCGATCTCGACCACGATCGAGTGGTTTGGGATGTGGGCCACCAGGCTTATCCCCACAAGCTGATTACTGGTCGCTACAACAACTTCCACACGCTCCGCCAGCAAAACGGTGTTGCTGGGTATTTGAAGCGCTGCGAGAGCCGCTTCGATCATTTCGGCGCAGGCCACGCCAGCACTTCGATTTCAGCTGCGTTGGGCATGGCTTTGGCCCGCGATCAGCGAGGCGAAGATTTCAAGTGTGTGGCGGTGATTGGCGACGGTTCGCTCACCGGTGGCATGGCCCTTGAGGCGATCAATCATGCCGGCCACCTGCCGCATACCCGCCTGCTGGTGGTGCTGAATGACAACGACATGTCGATCAGCCCGCCCGTTGGTGCGCTGAGCACTCACCTCAACCGCATGCGGCACAGCAAGCCGCTGCAATTTCTGCAGGACAACGCCGAGGAGGCGATCAAACACTTGCCCTTCATGCACGGTGAGCTGCCCACCGAGCTGAAGAACCTCAAGGAGAGCATGAAGCGCCTGGCGGTTCCCAAGGTGGGCGCCGTATTCGAAGAGTTGGGCTTCACTTACATGGGCCCGGTCGATGGCCACGACATGGCCGGGATGATCCAGGTGTTCCAGCAGGCTCATGCCCACGATGGGCCGGTGCTGGTTCATGTGGCCACCACCAAAGGCAAGGGCTACGCCTATGCCGAGGAAGACCAGGTGGGCTACCACGCCCAGAGCGCCTTTGATCTGGCCACTGGCAAGGCCTATCCCTCCAGCAAGCCCAAGCCGCCCAGCTACAGCAAGGTGTTTGGCCAAACGCTGGTGAAGCTGTGCGAGCAGAACCCTCGCGTGGTGGGTATTACTGCGGCTATGGCCACCGGCACCGGTCTCGATCTGCTGGAGAAAGCCCGGCCCCACCAGTATTTCGATGTGGGTATCGCTGAGCAGCACGCCGTCACGATGGCGGCAGGCATGGCCTGCGAGGGTTTGCGGCCGATCTGCGCCATCTACAGCACCTTCCTGCAGCGCGCTTACGACCAACTGATCCACGACGTGGGTATTCAGAACCTGCCCGTGACTTTTGTGCTCGATCGCGCCGGTGTGGTGGGTGCCGACGGCCCCACGCACCAGGGTCAATACGACATCAGCTATCTGCGCTGCGTGCCCAACTTCACGGTGATGGCACCGAAGGATGAGGCTGAACTGCAGCGGATGATGGTGACCTGCCTCCAGCACAACGGTCCCACCGCCCTGCGCATCCCACGCGGCGAAGGCGAAGGCGCGGCCCTGATGGAAGAAGGCTGGGAGCCCCTGGAGATCGGGCGCGGCGAACTACTCGCCGACGGCGACGACCTGCTGATCGTGGCCTACGGCGCCATGGTGTATCCCGCGATGGCGACCGCTGGCCTGCTGCAGGAGCAGGGAGTGCGGGCTGCCGTGATTAACGCGCGCTTCCTGCGGCCTTTGGATGAAGCGTTGATCCTGCCGATGGCCAAGCGCATCGGCCGCGTGGTGACCTTCGAAGAGGGCTGCCTCGCCGGTGGTTTTGGTGCTGCCGTTGTGGAGACCCTCAACGACCACGACGTGCTGGTGCCTGTGCACCGCATCGGTATTCCCGACATGCTTGTGGACCATGCCACTCCGGATCAGAGCAAGCAGGCCCTGGGTCTCACCCCTGCGCAGATGGCGGACAGCATCCTGAAGCGCTTCGGCTCCCTCCGCCGTCAAGCTGTGGGTGTCTGATCACCAGAGCGTTGATGTTCTGATCGCTGGCGCCGGGCCAGCCGGGCTCCATCTGGCCTGGTTGCTCGCTCAAGCCGGGGCTTCCGTGCAAGTGGTGGATCCCTTGCTGGATCTGCGCCACAGCGCTTTCAGCAGCGCAGCCCTGCCGATGTCGGCGGTTGAGGACTATGGATTGCCTGCGCAGGTGCAGGCGGCCCAGTGGCGCGGCTGGCAGCTCTTCGGCCCCGATGACCAGCGGCGCCACTGGCGGGCGGATCACTCCCTGGGAGTGGTGCTTGATTTCGGCAGCCTGCGCCAATGGTTGGCGGAGAGGGCCATCGGCCATGGTGCACGGCTGCAGCTGGGATGCAGCGTGCAGCACTGGCAGCCGGGCGCAGAGGGAGGGGCGTTGGCTTGGCTGCGTGCCCCGGGCGGTGATCGTCGCCAGCTCCGATGCCGCTGGCTTGTGGATGCCACCGGCCAGCGGCGGGCTTTGCTCGGTGAGCCCTCAGCAGCGGCGGGTGCGCTGGTGAGTGGCGAGGGAGTGGAGTGGCTGCTGCAGGTGCCACTGGCCACCTGGGAGGGCTGGTCTGATCAGCTCAATTTCATGCTCGGCAGCGGCTGGGTGCCTCAGGGCTATGGCTGGGTCTTCCCGATGGCCCCCGGTCAGCTCAAGCTCGGCGTGTGCAGGCTGCACGACCTGGCGCGGCGTCAACCACCACTGCACAGCCTGCTTCGGGATTTACAGGATCGGCTTGGTCTCAGCGATGCGCTGGTGCTGGATCGCCACGGCGGCTTGATCCGCAGCACAATCCGGCGCCGGGAGCCGCATCAGCGGGGCTGCCTGCTGGGGTTAGGTGATGCGGTGAGCACCGGTAATTTGCTGGGTGGCGAGGGCATTCGCCACGCGATGGCCAGCAGTGAGGTGTTGGCGCCGCTGTTGCTCGAAGCCCTGGATGGGAAGGCTGAGATGCTGCGCCGCTATGCACCCCAACTGCGACGCCGACTGGGATGGCGATGGTCGTTGAGCGGTCGTCTTGCCCGTCGCACTTGGCTTAGCCTGCACGGGGAGCGGGGAGATCACCGCTTGCAGCGCTTGCTGCAGGGTTTGGAGGCGGAGAGCAGTGCCGAGGATCTCTCAGCACTGCTCTTCCAATACCGCTTTGAGCGCTACGGCTTCAAAGCGATGCCCTATCTGCTGGGCTGGCGATAGGCCTCGCTCAGATCACGCCGCGGGCAGCAAGGCCAAGGATCGCGCCCATGCCGAGCAGGTGACCGAAGGAGGTGGTGGCCAGCAGGGAGGCGTGGCTCATGCCGCCGAACATGGCGGGGCTGGGGAGCTGAGCACCTTCGTTGGGGTACTTGATCGTGGCCTTGCCGATGCCGATGGCGATCA
>JBIIDQ010000185.1:0-4191 GCA_044238295.1 Vulcanococcus sp. | reverse complement strand
AAGCATCAGTGGGCGGGGGGCCCGCACCTAAACGCCGGCCAAGCTCAGCCGTAGGCCAACAGCGGGCGGGCACGCCCGGGTCAGCGAGCAACTTGGCCAGGAGCCGTCGACTGGAACGACCGATCCGCTCAGCAGGCCACGCATCCGCCTGGTCCTGCATCGCACGCAAACTCGGTGCGTGCTGGAGCGGCCCCAACCACAGCGGGCCAGAAATCGTTAGGGGTGGGGCGTCCGCAGGGGCCCCACAGGCGCAGGCCGGCCACTGACGCAGCTGCAGGAGGCTCTGCTGATGCTGCTCTCCACAGGCATGGCAATAGGCCAAGAATCCGAGCTGCTGTTCCTGGCGTGGATCGGCACGCCGCTGCAATTGGATCGCCGTACGGAAGGTACGCCCTTCACTGAAGCTGAACAGCGGCCTAAGGCCACGGCCCATGGCCCAAGCCGCACGGGCCACCACGGCGATCTGCAAGCGCAGGGCAAGTTCCCAGCTGGCTGGGTGTGCACGAGCTGATGCCCCAAGGGAACGAATGGCCGCAGCGCGGTCATGCCCCGTCGGGGAGCGGCCATCGGTGCTGGCGAGATACAGCACACCCTCAAACTGCAGGGCTTCCAAGGCCGGCGGTACCAGAGCCGTGGGGCAGCCAAACGCATCGAGATCAACGAGACCAAAACGTCGCTCCTGCAGCAGGCAGCCCGCCAGGAGCTTCTGGGCCGTCAGCGCCGTGTACTCCACAGAGCAGTCCAGTGGCGCGAGATTGCGCTGGAGCAGCGGCAGGCGATCGGCATCGGCATCATTGGCCCACACCGCCTGCGCTCCTGACTCAAGGCCGTAGCGCAGGGCGCGAATTCCGCAGCCCGCCATCAAATCGAGGACGCGCAGGGGAGGCTTCAGCTCCAGTCCCCCGCGTGCCAACAAGGCAGCCAGCAGCACCCCAAGATCGCGGGAAGGGCGGGATTCCGGCCGAAAGAAGCCAGAGCCACGCTCCAGTTGCGCTGCACCTTCGCAATAGTGATCAGAAGGAACGCCGATCTCCGCGCTGCGTCCCGCCTGATCCGTCGTGTCGGCCAGCACCGTTTCCTCCAGCCCCCTCGCTCAGCCCCAGCCTGCCGCGACAGGGGCCCAGTGGGGTGAGCACAGCTTCTGGCACTGGGAAGAACACCAGTGCCATTGGCGTGTGCTCGGTGATCGCAACCACCCCGCCCTGGTGATGATTCATGGCTTCGGCGCGGCCAGTGGCCACTGGCGCCACAACGCCGCCGAGCTGGCGGCGGCCGGCTGGTGCGTCTACGCGGTTGATCTCGTGGGCTTCGGGGCCTCCAGCCAGCCGAGCCATAAGCGCCACAGGGCGCTGGATAACCGTCTCTGGGCGCGACAGCTGCAGGCGTTTCTGGAGCAGGTGGTGCAGGGGCCGGCGGTCCTGGTGGGGAACTCGCTCGGCAGCCTGGTCGCCGTGACCTGCGCCGTGTTCTTCCCAGCCTGGGTCGCCGGGGTCGTCGCCGCACCACTCCCGGACCCCAGCCTGCTGATGCCCCTCAAACGCCGGCGGCGGCCCTGGCGCCGCCGGCTCAAGCGCTTCGTGGTGGTGAGTCTCTGCCGGCTGCTGCCGCTGGAACTGCTGGTGCCATTGATTGCTCGAACGCCGCTGCTGGATGTGGGCCTGCGCAGCGCTTACAACGATCAACGCGCCGTGGATCGGGAGCTGCGGCGGCTGGTGGCTAGGCCCGCGCTGCGGCCCCAGGCAGCGCGGGCACTACGGGCCATGAGTATCGGCATGGCGTTGCGCCCCCACAGGGCCACAGCGGCCCCGCTGCTGGAGCGAATGCACCAACCCTTGCTGGTGTTGTGGGGAACCAAGGACCGTCTCGTGCCGCCGCTGATCAGTGCACGACTGCGCCAGCACAAAGGGGATTTGGAGCTGCGGCTCCTGCCGGAATTGGGCCATTGCCCCCACGACGAGCAGCCAGCCGTGTTCAACCACCACATCCTGGGTTGGCTAGCACGTAATTTGGGCAACGGTCAGCCACACGAACAGCCCTGGGCATGAAGCACACCCTGTCGGTGCTGGTGGAGGACGAATCAGGCGTGCTCAGCCGCATCTCCGGCCTTTTTGCCCGCCGCGGTTTCAACATCGAAAGCCTGGCCGTTGGGCCTGCCGAACGCGATGGCGTGTCGCGGCTCACGATGGTGGTGGAGGGCGACGAACGCACCCTCTCCCAAATGAGCAAGCAGCTCAACAAGCTGATCAACGTGCTGGAGGTCAACGACCTCACCCGGATCCCTGCGGTGGAGCGGGAGCTGATGCTGCTCAAGGTGTCGGCACCGGAAGAGCAGCGCGCCTCGATCCTCGATCTGGTGCAGGTGTTCCGCGCCAAGGTGGTGGATGTGGCCAGCGACGCCCTCACCATCGAAGTGGTGGGTGACCCCGGCAAATTGGTCGCCCTCGAAAACGTCCTCGAGCCCTATGGCATTCTCGAGATCGCGCGCACGGGCCGTATCTCCCTCGAACGGGCCTCAGGCGTGAATACGCCGTACCTCAAGGTCACCAGCCTCGATAAGCGCGTGCCGGCCTGAGCGGTTCCAACGACCCGAACCGCTCAGGCCGAGATCACTTGCTGTCCTGCACCAGCGTGCCGCCCTGCAGCACTTTGGCGCTGATCAGCTTGTCGCCTTGGGTGATCTTGTCGACCACGTCCATCCCTTTGGTCACCCGGCCAAAAACGGCGTAGCGACCATCCAGTTCAGGCAGCGCGCGCAGAGCGATGTAAAACTGCGCACTTGCCGAATTGGGATCGTTGGAGCGGGCCATCGCCAGCGCCCCGCGCTGGTGCTGCAGCTTCAAACGCTGGGACTGGCCTGGGCCCACCGTGATCTCGCCGTAGCGGGGGGCCTGATCTCCATCCAGGAAGAGCTCCAAAGGAATCAACCGGGGCTGACCGGTGGCAGGGTCGATGAAACTGCCGGTGCCCAGCAGATCCACTGGAGTGCTGGGGTTTGCGCTCTGAGGATCACCCCCCTGCACCACAAACGGGATCGGTTCTTTCACCACCCGATGAAAAAGAGTGCCGCTGTAGGCGCCGCGGCGCACCAAATCCACGAAGTTGCCAGCGGTGAGAGGAGCAGCGCTGCCATCGAGGCTCACTTCCACCGTGCCCTTGCTGGTGGTGAGCTCCACCAGGGCCGTGCCCTTCAGACAGGGAACGCCTGAGGTTCCACAGCCAAAGCTGGCGGAAGGACCAGGAGCCGCACACGCGACAGGGCCCAGGGGGCTGAGCAGCAGCACCAGGGCCAACAGCCAAGAACGCATGCTGCTCATCACACGCCCTCCAGGGGCACGCCAAGGAAGCGGGCGAGCTCAGCACCGCCGCGCTCCAGATCCGCCAACGGCATGGGCTCACCCACACGGGTAAGGGGCAGGTCGCGGCGACCCTGAACCCTCAGCGCAAGACGGCGGCGGGGGTTGAGGCCATCGCGCACATCCACTTTCACGGCCTGGATGTCCTTGAGGGGGGTGGTCACGCTGATCAGCTCACGGAAGCCACGGCGGGTCACCGTGAGGGTGCCGCTTGCCTTGTCAAAGCGATTGGCCCCTGCGCCCACATCAAGAGCGATCACCGTCCATAGATAAGTGGAGAGCAGGGCGGCGGCGATGCCATAGAGGCCCATCACCAAACCCTGGGGCACCCAGCTCAGGGCGGCGGGGTGGCCGATTGGCAGCAAATCCGTACTGAGATAGCTGGAGGCACTGGTGAGCAGGAAACCGAGGCCGCCGGTGCTCACCACAGCAGCAACCAGCACGTTGGAGAGGCGACGGGACCCCAGTACCCCCTGCTCCAGCAGCTCGGAGGAGGGGGCAGCCTTCGCTGCAGATGCCGAGGCCATGCGGGCTGAGAAACCAGAGGCCTGCCATCTTGGCGCGCGCCGCAACCCACCTGGCCCCGGCCTGAGCACAAATACCCAAAACGCAATGGTGACGGGCCGTGTCAGGCCGTCAAAACCCGCCTCGCGGTGCCGATCAACGTTGTTACCATCGCCCGGTAACCCACAGCCCGCGGTTTTTCCCACCCATGACGATCGCTGTAGGGCGCGCGCCGCAGCGGGGATGGTTCGACGTCCTCGATGACTGGCTCAAGCGCGACCGCTTCGTTTTTGTCGGGTGGTCGGGTCTGCTCCTGTTCCCCACCGCCTACCTG
>JBIIDQ010000186.1:0-4191 GCA_044238295.1 Vulcanococcus sp. | reverse complement strand
ATCAAACAAAGTTGATCCATCAACCCTTGTTGATCTAATGTCCGAGCTTTCGGGGTTCGGCATGCGGATCGGAATCAACGGCTTCGGCCGCATCGGTCGTCTCGTGTTCCGGGCCCTGTGGGGCCGCCCTGGCATCGAGCTGGTGCACGTGAACGATGCGGCTGGCAATGCAGCCACTGCCGCCCATCTGCTGGCCTTCGATTCCGTGCATGGGCGGTGGCATCAAGCCGTGCAGGCCAATACCCGTGGCTTTTTCGTGGCGAGCCAAGCGGTGAGCTACACGAGCGAGAGCGATCCCACCGCCGTGCCCTGGAGTGAGGCCGGTGTGGAACTGGTGCTCGAGTGCAGCGGCAAAATCAAAACCCCTGAAACCCTCCAGCCCTACTTCGATGCAGTGGGTCTGCCGCGGGTGCTGGTGGCCTGTCCGGTGAAAGGAGTGATCGCCGGAGAGGAAGCACTCAACATCGTCTACGGCATCAACCATGACCTCTATGACCCCAACCGACACCGGCTGGTGACCGCGGCCTCCTGCACCACCAACTGCCTGGCCCCAGTGGTGAAGGTGGTGCACGAAAGCTTCGGCATTAAGCACGGCTCGATCACGACCCTGCACGACGTCACCAACACGCAGGTGGTGGTGGATGGCTTCAAGAGCGACCTGCGCCGCGCCCGTTCCTGCCTACAAAGCCTGATTCCAACCACCACCGGCTCCGCCAAAGCAATCGGGATGATCTTTCCCGAGCTGCAGGGCAAACTCAACGGTCACGCGGTGCGGGTACCACTGCTGAATGCCTCCCTCACCGATGCGGTGTTCGAACTTGAGCGCAGCGTGAGTGTTGAAGAGGTGAATGGCGCCTTCGAAGCAGCCGCCAATGGAGCCCTGCAGGGCATCCTCGGCTACGAAACCAGGCCGCTGGTGTCAATCGACTACGTGAACGACAACCGCAGCGCCGTCGTTGATGCACCCTCCACGATGGTCGTGAACGGAACCCAGTTAAAAGTCTACGTCTGGTACGACAACGAGTGGGGCTACAGCTCCCGCATGGCCGATCTGGCCTGCCACATCGCTCTGTTGGATGCACGCTGATGGGCCTGATTCCCTACAGCCAGCCCCCGCTTACGGCACTGCAGCAATACGCAATCGTGACGGCCAACTACTGGGCCTTCACTCTGAGCGATGGCGCCCTGCGCATGCTCGTGGTGTTCCACTTCCACACGCTGGGCTACTCCACGCTGGAAATCGCCTTCCTATTTCTCTTCTACGAATTCTTCGGGATTGTCACCAACCTCTACGGGGGCTGGCTGGGGGCGCGCTTTGGGCTGAGGCTCACCCTTTGGAGCGGCACCTTGCTGCAAGTAGCGGCCTTGTTGATGTTGATCCCAGTCGCCGACAGCTGGCCCAAGTGGTGGAGCGTGGCCTATGTGATGGTGGCACAGGCGATCAGCGGCATCGCCAAGGACCTCAACAAGATGAGCGCCAAGAGCGCCATCAAAACGGTGGTGCCTGAAACTCCCGACGACCAGAACCGCGGCGAAACCCAACTGTTCAAGTGGGTGGCGATCCTCACCGGCTCCAAAAATGCGCTCAAAGGAGTGGGCTTCTTTCTCGGTGGGGTGCTGCTCACCAGCCTTGGCTTCAACACAGCGGTCGGTGTCATGGCGGCGGGGTTGGGGCTCAGCTTCCTGCTCACGTTGGTGCTCCCAGCGGAGATGGGGCGCATGAAACAAAAGCCCGGCTTCAGTGCCCTGTTCTCCAAAAGCCGCGGCATCAATGTGCTGTCGCTCGCCCGGTTTTTTCTATTCGGCGCCCGCGATGTGTGGTTTGTGGTGGCCCTGCCGGTGTTTCTGCAGGCCGTTCTGGGATGGCGGTTCTGGGAAGTCGGCGGATTCATGGGCCTATGGGTGATCGGCTACGGGGTCGTGCAAGCCTCTGCTCCTGCCCTGCGGCTCAGCTGGGGTCAAACCAACCCACCCGGGGTTTCAGCGGTGGAATTTTGGAGTGGCGTGCTCACAGCCATTCCTGCGTTGATCGCCATCGCCCTCTGGCGGGAGGTAGCCCATCCGGGAGTAGCCATCGTGATTGGCCTTGCGGCCTTCGGCATGGTGTTTGCGATGAATTCCTCGATCCACAGCTACATGGTGCTGGCCTACACCGATGCCGAATCGGTGAGCCTGAATGTGGGCTTCTATTACATGGCGAATGCTGCAGGGCGTCTGACAGGCACGCTGCTTTCGGGCGCCCTTTTTCTCTGGGGTGGCATGCAGGCCTGCCTATGGATGTCGTGCCTGCTCGTTGCCCTTGCTTTTGGAACGAGCACGCAGCTTCCTTCACCAAAACACGAATGATGCGGGGAGGCTGTCAACAACAGCAGCCTGCAGCCAGGGATACCACTTAGCCAACTGATGAGGCGCCGTTAAGGCGGCCATAACCAGGTTTGCGATGAGTGATGTGAATCTGCGCTTCAGCAATCTGCAACAGCGTGCCTTTCCTGCGTGGCCCTCAATCGAGCCTCAGTCTCGATGGCGCCGAGATCGTGGCACTCAATCAGAATCAAGAGATTGCAGCAGTTGTATCCGGAGACTCGAAGCTCTCGATCGTCAGCTACCAAAAGGGTTTCGATCAACCAAAATTAATCAACACACTTGAGCTTCCTGGAAATGCACAGAGTGTAGCGATCAACAACGATGGGCTCATTGCTGTCGCAGTATCCATCAATGACAACAACGATGGGCGGATCTACTTTTATAGACTGGCCGGAAACAACCAGCCTGAGGCCAGGGGATTTGTTGTCGTTGGCAACCTACCGGATAGCATCAAGTTCAGCCAGAACGGGCGGCTACTGCTGAGCGCCAATGAAGGCGAACCGAGCAAGTTTTACGGAACCAATGATGGCATTGACCCAGAGGGCAGCATCTCGGTAGTCAAGGTCAACCCCTCTAAACCGAAGCAATCAAAAATTATCAATCTTGACTTCTCCGGTTTCACCACTGAGGAGCTACGCGCCAGCAACATCCGTATCAGCGGAGAAAACCCTACACCACGGCTTGACATCGAGCCGGAATTTGTAGCCATTAGCCCCAGCGGCAGAACGGCGTTTGTCACACTGCAAGAAAACAATGGCATCGCTCGCGTTGATCTTAAAAACTATGAGATCGATGCGATTTTTTCTCAAGGCAGTAAAGATTGGTCTTCGATCCCCGTTGACACCACAGATGAAGATGGGATCTACGCCCCACGACCAAGCAACTTTGTGGGCTTGCGCATGGCCGATGGGATTGACAGCTTCAGATACAAAGGCAAAACATATTTGATCACGGCCAATGAAGGTGATGGTCGCGTCAGACCTGACGACACCAATTTTGAAGCTGAGCTTGAAGATGGTGCAACCTACTCTTATGGTGACAATCTCGCACCTGGGGCGATTGCCGAGATCAACGACGAGCTCACAGGAAGCACGATCTACGTGTATGCAGCAGCAGGCATTGGCAACCGCGGCGACTTCAATGCCGACCAGGGAGAGGAGCGGTTTATCACACTTCAATACGGCGCAGCAAGCGATGACGACTACTACAGCGATGAAGTGAGAGCAGGAAAGTTAAGGACTGGCGATTTTGACCTCATTAACGAGGGACGACTCAAGACAATCAAAGACAGCAATGACAGCATCACTGGCCTGAAAGCATTCGGCGGCCGCTCCTTCTCGATCTTCAAAGCCAACGGTCAACTCATCTACGACTCAGGCAGCCTGCTGGACGAGATCACCAACGCCGCCGGCTTTTACGATGACAGCCGTAGTGATGACAAGAGCGTAGAACCCGAGTCAGTCATTACGGCAACAATTGGGAATCGCATCTTCGCGTTCATTGGCCTAGAGCGGCCATTCAATCAAAGTGATGAGAATGAGCTAGGCACCTTCATCCCTGTGTTTGAAATCAGTAAACCAAGCCAACCGCTCTTCGTCGGATCATTCTCTTCGCCTGATTCACTCGCCCCAGAGGGACTCGCATGGGTTGAAGGCGGCCGTAATGGCGGTTATCTACTCGTAGCCAACGAAGGGAGCGGCACCCTTGATGCCTTCCGCTTCAGCCTGGCGATGATTTAATCGAATCAACTCTCTGAGCGCATGAACAGCTGGCGGATCTGCTCACTTTTCTGTGGGCAGACCATCGGGCTGTAGTAACGAACAGCCG
>JBIIDQ010000184.1:0-4193 GCA_044238295.1 Vulcanococcus sp. | reverse complement strand
TCTACGAATCAGTACAAATGCAAGGCTGACAGCGATCAGATACCTCAACGTGATCATGACTAACAAACCGATAGAGTCAACGACCAATCCATTGACACCTTCAGTCAGGAATGATCGATCCAACATTGAAGTTTCAGCCTGGAAACAGTTTGTTCTCCTAGTGTTGCTTAGGATCATCGTTTTGCAACCTCTGGCAGCACTTACTGTGTAGATCTGCGGCAACTGCAATAAAGACCCAAGCATTCGCAAGTTGGAGCTGTTGCCTGTCTGATGTAACCGATAAATCTGGTCCAGCGCACACAGCCGAAAGAGAGTCTCCTTCAAGCGTCAAGAATCGTCATGCCTACAACAGTAGACTGCCGAGATCCTGTGTCGGGTCACAATCAAATCGTATTCTTTTTACGTGCTTCAGCAATAATAGACTTTAGGGGCAGTCTCTAACGCACTATTCTGAGCTGTGGATAGAAGACAATCTTTGAATTGTTATTCTAATTGACTATTCTCGGAATTGATGCTTTCCCGAAAACTTAAAGCTTCTTCAACGGTGAAACCATAACCAGTTCCGCTACAGACATCTCTCTCCATCAGTCTTGCGCCTGAAAGACCGTCATTCCTGTCAGCAAGCACTTTCTTGGCGGTAAGGGTTGAATCAGCGCAGCAATGGAGCGAAGACAAACTTTAAGAAACGTAAAGTTCATTGCACGTTGCAGGGCATCTGAGCCATGACTGAGGTGCGAGGGTTGCCACAGGCCCGCCGCCTCAACAGCCCCGGGGCTCATACCCGGGGCTGCTTTGTGGACAACCCTCTAGGGGATTAGCGGGTCGCTTCTCCTGCTGCAGGTGGTTTGCTCATGCTCTCTGGAGCTGTTCAAACTGATCTGCTTGCACATGTTAGTGCTTAGATCTGCCTTTGATTGCGCGATGCACTCGCATCGTTTTTGTGTACAGCTCTCAAGCCCCATAGATCAGACCCTGAAGCGTTTACTGACTATTGGGCTTGAAGACATTGTTGAGTCAGAACAACAAGACTTGGGGAGGCCTGGCTATCAACAGTGAAACAACTCCACGTTGCTTGTGGTGCTTTTTTTATCACTTGTGGGCTCCATTCCACCCGTTGTCCTCCATAAGTGAGTCCGACGCTGGTGAGGCTTTCATCATCCTTGAGCAGGCTCCACAGCAAGGAGATCCGTTCACGGTCATACGGCGATGCCATCAGTTCCTGTGATGGATCAACAACCGAACCCGGTAACAGCAGGAGCTCAAGGTCCTGCTCCCAGCCCAGATATATTCCGTCATGCGTTGGGTAAAACCAGCACGTTTCGTTGTTCGAGTTTTGAAGTGCAAAACGATCAACGCACCGGTAAGTCGATTGATCCCCCGTTTCTTTAGCGTAAACGCCTAACCAGTTCTGCTCTGGTTGGTAGCGGGGCAAGACCGCCTCGCAGATCAGCTGATGCTCAGCACTCTTGCGTTGCCCATCACCGATGAGCTTGCCATTGAGGGGCAGCTGGAGCAGATCGTCAACCGCACCAAGAGCACATGTGTACAAACGCAGCACATACCCTGTAACAGGAGCCTTGCGTTGTGCAGCGATGAGTTCCTTCACGCTGCAGGTTCCATCTGGAAGTTCTGCCTCTCTGGCGAGAACAAAGAGAAGCGTTTGGCCCATAGCGGCCACTACCATCGGACTCAGGAGGAGCTTCACCATCATCTCTAACCGCGTGAAGCGTTGTGACCCTCTGGCCAGGTTTGAACCAGTCCCTCACACTGGAGTGAGTTGAGTGGATCTGGTGACGTGGCTGGCGCTCAGGCTCGTGGTCGCACTGAACCCACCAGGGTTTGCTGCATGCGAGCGCTGATATGGTTGGGCGTGTCCTCATGGTTGGCGTTGTAGATGGGAGCCAACCCTGCACCTTCTGAGATGGAGGCTGCCGGACCGGCACGGCTATTGAGCTCAAGCGCAATGGTGTGGTGCAACAGTTGCGCGAGCGTGCAATCAAAGCGGCCGTCGTGAAGGGTGATCAGTCTTAGAAGTCATCCGATGAGAACCTGATCTCCAGGTCGTTTCGCGCTGTTGAGCTCGGAGAACACCGAGGCTTCGGCTCGTTCAGAACTGATTATCTAGCTATAAGGTATTCGATTCGATGCTCGATCTTTTTGAGCCGGACAACCCTGTTGTGGCTACTGGCCGTAGGACTGCTCATTGGCTTTCTGGAGTGGCCGTTCCAGGCCATTTCTGAACTCGGATTCGCTCTTCAGCGTTCGTTGTGGTCTTTGCCTGGACTAGCGAATTCAGGAGATGTCGTGCAGTGGAAAGGCGTTCTGTTGGTCTTCGCATCAACAGCAGCCGTGCTCATGATGGCCTGGGGACCGTTAGCGACTGGTCGTGGCGGTGGTGTGGCGCCGTTGATTGCTCTCGATCGGAGTGAAGCAGATCTGGAGCAAGAACAGGTTCAGGATTGGCTCGAGAAGCTCAGCCTGCGCACACAGTTCATCCGGCTGCCACTGGTGCTGATCACCCATATCGGTGGCCTGAGTGTTGGCGTTGAATCACCATCGGCTTCTCTTGGCGCCAGTGTTCTCCTGGCGCTGCGCCGACGCTGGCCCCAATGGAGGCCGTTGGCATCGATGCCCTTACCCCTGGTTGGTGTGATTGGTGGCGCGGCAGGTCTTGGTGCAGCCTTCCGCTCACCACTGTTAGGCGTTGTTTATGGCTTGGAGGAACTAGGTCGACGCAGCGGCCTCCCTGTGCTTTTGCCCAGCTTGGTGATGGCTGGATTCGGTGCACTGGTCAACACGGGTCTGGGTCAGCCGGCGCGCCTACCAGGGCTCCAATTGGGATCCATCGAGCCCATGGTCTGGCCCTGGATTGTGTTGATCACGCTGATCGGAGCAGCGGTTGGCGCTGTCTTTGTGAGGCTGCTGATCGTTGTTGCCTCCTTCGTGCAGCGCGGTTTCATGCGGCGACGCCTCGCGTTCACACTTTGCATCGCCACACTGCTGAGCCTACTGGCACTGGTCAGCGGAGGTCTCAGTCTCAACGACGGCAGTCTTTCTCTTGGCGCTGCGCTCCAGGGCGCCAGCGGGAGTCCACCGCTCACCCTGATCTGGCGATGGCTGGCCTCCATGTTGAGCATCGCTGCTGGTGCACCGGGTGGTCTCATGCACGACGTGATGACCCTTGGCTCGTTGTTACCAAGCGTCCTGGTTGGGCTACCACTGCTCGCCGAGCTGCCTGAACCAGTGCTGGCTCAGCTGGCAGCGGTGGGAGCCACAGCCGTTTTTGCAGCCGCAAATGGCACGCCGATCTTCTGTGCCGTGTTTGTGTTCACGCTGCAAGGTGATCCGCAGTTACTTCTGGTGCTTCTCGTGGTGAGCGCAGTCAGCGAGGTGATGGCGGCACCGTTCCGGGGGGAAGGCTGGAACGAGCACCAGAGCAACGCGTTGATGAGCTGAGTCCAATGGATCAGCTGAAACCAACTTCGGAATGGCTGTCTTTCGAAACATATAAACGCTGAGATCTCACACCCAGGACTCCAGGCCAAGGCCGTTGAGGTCTCTAGGGGCAGGTTGTCGATCCTTGGCGCGCCTGTTTCCAGGACTGGAAGCAACTGTTGGTGCTTTTCAACACCAACGGTGTGAACAGGTCATTGCGTTGGCCATCGATGAGCTGCTGCTGGTTGATCCAAGTGCCAACTGCTGGCACCTGAGTGATGTAGCGCAATGCTGAAGCGCCGGGATCAGCGGTCAATGTGGGTGTTGAAACAACGGGTTCAGGACCAAAGATGCCCGCTGTCGTGGATGAACCCGCCTGCCGTCCTCCGCTCACCACCCAAAACTGGCCAAGCTTGGCGGCCAAGTAGGGATACAACGGTGCTCGCCCCGTGGGGGGATTGCTCACCGCGTAGAGCTTCGGATCAATCTCCACCTTCAGGCCCGATGGTGCACCGGATGGCGCTGCAAGAATGTCTGCCCGCAACGTTTGATAAAGCCCGATCAGCTCGGGAACCTCGAGATCCCCTGAACTAGCAAGACCGAGGCGTCCCAGCGGGGTCACGATCACAACAGGTGCATCACCGGGAGAAGCCCAGGCCTGCTCGTCTGCGCTGAGATGCGTGGCGCGGTAGCGACCCAAAATGGTGCCAGCTGGGCCCGCCAGCACCACGGTGTGAAACACGCGGGAGCCGTCTTGT
>JBIIDQ010000010.1:0-14710 GCA_044238295.1 Vulcanococcus sp. | reverse complement strand
GCCTCCAGCAGGGCACGGCGCACCTCTTTCAGGGCACCATCCACGTTGGTTTCGCTGATCGAGCCCTGGCCGCGCAGGTTCTTGACCGCGTCTTCAAACCGCTGGGAAAGCTCGTCGAACATCAGAAATGGAGGCGGCTGGAGGCTGGCGGCAGCAGCCGCAGTTGCCGCGATCGTAAAAAGTCGCCAGCGTCAGCTCGCTTTGAAGCAGTTAGTTCGCTTTGAAGGCCGCCAGCAACCAGCGCTCGCCATCCCGGGCAAACACGTAGGTGTTGCGAAGGGTGGTGGTGGGCGTCTGTGACAGCAGCTTGCCGCTGCTGTTGCGGCGTTCGTCGCTGTACTGCAGCGTCACCTCGGCGGCAATGCGCTGATTGGTGCGGTCGCTCACGTTGAAGCTCTGCACGGCCGTGGTGACCGTTTCCGTTGCACCCGCGCTGCTGTTGGCTTGTTGTAGCTGCTGCAGTCGCTCGATCTGAGAGCTACGCGCTAGGTCGGTGAGTGCAGTAGCTGGTTGTTGGTCGGCAAGAACAGCCGCCTTGGCGGTGAGCCAGGCCTCGAGCAACTCCTGCAGCTGGGCATCACTGGGCTCCGCCGCGGTGAGGGGGAACGCCGGTGCGGGTGGCTTGGGTAGCGGTTCAGGGGCCAAGGGCTTGGGCTGCTCCAGGGGCTGCACCACAAGCCGCTGGGCGGGTTCCGTGCGGGGACGAAGCAGGAGCCAGCCGCCAAGGGCGACCACAATCACGAGTCCGCCAGCCGCCGGAAGAGTCCAACGCGGCAGATCCTGCAGCGCTGGAAGGGGTGGCAGTGCAGGAAGCTCTGGCAGTCGCGGCCAGCTCCAGCGGGGGCCATCCCAGAGATCGTCATCCTCTGGTTCCTCCTCAACAGAAACCACTGCCTCAGTTGGGGCGCCGAGTGTTAATTCGGGCCAGCTCAGAGCTGGCTCTGTTGGTTCAGTGGCAAGAAACGCCGGCTCTTGGGGTGTGCGAGCTGTGCTCTGGCGGCCCCTGATGCGGTCTTGCTGCTCCACATAGGCCTGCACGTCGCGGTCAGCAAACCAGGCCTCCAGATCGACATCGGCCTCGATATCTCGGAACCCCGGCAGCACCTCTCGGCTCAGCCAGTCGCGGCAGTAGGCACACAGGCGTGCAAGGGGGTCATCACTCTGTTCCTGGGCCCATTGGCGCAGATCAGCATCAGCGCCTGCATCAAAGAAGGTCTGGGCCTGGTCCACCTGACCCAGCAGCAGCTGTTGGCACGCCAGAAACACTTCAGTGCCGGGCTGGCCGCCGGCCTGTAGACGTTGGAAGGCCGCCTGAATGCGTTCAGGCTTGCGCTGAACGAAACCGGCAGCGGTGAGGGCAAAGCTGGCGAGAAAGTCGGCAGTGGCAGAGCCGGCATCCGCCCAGCGGCTGAACAGATCCACCTGCTCCTGCACCGTGAGGAATTGACGGATCTGCTTGAAAAAGGGCTGGAATTCGGCCTGGGGGAAATCGGGATCCAGGTCGCCCTCCAATCCACCCCGCTGCTGCACGAGCTGTTCCAGAAGGTTGATGCCCTCCTGTCGCGCTGACATCGCTGAAAGATCACGGCTGATCAGATCGAGCACGCGATACGGGAGCAGGCTTTTCAGCTCACGATCCAGTTGGCGGCGCTGCTCAGGCAGCTGGCCCATGCGCTGCAGCAGTTGTAGGCCCTGTTGAAGGGTGCGGGCGGCGGCCTCAAATCGCCGTTGGTTGCGGCAATCATTCGCCGCCGCTTGACAGGCGAGACCGGCAAGGAGCGTGAGATCCGCTTCTCGGCTGCTGCCCAGGGCGGGGGCTTGGGGGGGCTGGAGGCCGCGACTGGCTGCTTCGAACGCTTCTTGCGCCTGGCCCGCTTCCATCAGCAGCAGCAGGCCGCCTACCTCGCGAGACGGTGGAATCTCAAGCGCGGCAATGGTGCCTTCGCCGTTGTCAGCAATCGCCGTGAGCTCACGTTCATAGGTGTGGCGACGCTCCTCGTCACTGAGGAGTTCAGCGCTGGCATTCAGCAATTCGGCCCTGGCTTGCAGGGTGTCCTGGGTGAAGCCTTGGTCTGGCACACGATTCAACCGCTGTTGCAGGGTGCGCAGCACGGTTTCGCTGTCGGTGGTGGCACCCACACCCAGCAGACGGAAATGGTCGATCGGCAGTTCCAATCCGCCCGCTTCGCTTGGGCGTGACTGTAGTCAGAGTCAGCGGTTTTGGCCCCTTTCTCCACACCGTTTGGTGATGGACCCCGTACAGTCGCCAAAGCATCTGAGTGGCCGGAACGCCGGAAACGCGCATGACACAGGCAGATCTCGGCCAGAGCGTTGCCAGCAATGGGGCTCCCGCCTGCTCCGCCGATGTGAATGCGGTTGGTCTCCACGCGGAGCGCCTGCTCAACCTGTACCCCTCCACACCCGCTGTGGTGAGCCGGGATGAAGGGTTGATGCTTTATCGCGACATGACCCTGGGTCGACGCTTCGAAGACAAGTGCGCCGAGATGTACTACCGGGGCAAGATGTTTGGCTTCGTGCACCTCTACAACGGCCAGGAGGCCGTGAGCACGGGCGTCATCAAGGCGATGAAAATGCAGCACGACTGGTTCTGCAGCACCTATCGCGACCACGTGCACGCCCTGAGCTGCGGCGTGCCAGCCCGCGAGGTGATGAGCGAGCTGTTCGGCAAAGAAACCGGTTGCAGCAAGGGCCGCGGCGGCTCGATGCACCTCTTCTCCAAGGAGCACCACCTGCTGGGTGGTTACGCCTTCATCGGTGAGGGCATTCCGGTGGCCCTCGGTGCTGCTTTCACCAGTCGGTACAAGCGCGATGCCCTCGGTGATGCCAGCAGCGATGCGGTGACCGCCGCCTTCTTCGGCGATGGCACTTGCAATATTGGTCAGTTTTATGAGTGCCTGAACATGGCGGCGCTGTGGAAGCTGCCGATCATTTTCGTGGTGGAGAACAACAAGTGGGCCATCGGCATGGACCACAACCGCGCCACCAGCGACCCCGAGATCTGGCGCAAAGCTGCTGCCTTCGGTATGGCCGGTGAAGAGGTTGACGGTATGGATGTGCTGGCCGTGCGCGGTGCCGCCCAACGCGCCACTGAGCGGGCCCGCGCTGGTGAAGGTCCTACCTTGCTGGAGTGCCTCACCTACCGCTTCCGCGGTCACTCCCTCGCCGATCCCGATGAGCTGCGCGCTGAGGCGGAGAAGGAGTTCTGGGCCCAGCGCGATCCGATCAAGCAACTGGCAGCTCATCTCATCGAGCACAACCTGGCCACCGCTGATGAGCTCAAAGGCATCGACAAGGAGATCGACGCCGAAGTGGCTGACTGCGTGGAGTTCGCCCTGGCTGCTCCCGAGCCCAAGCCCGAAGAGCTCACCCGCTACATCTGGGCGGAAGATTGAGGGATGAATCGCTGGCTGTTGCCGCGATTCAACTTGTGATCACAGTGCATGCAGCCGGGCCTGCTCCTTGGCAGCTCGAAACACCAGTGCATGACGCTGCACCAAGGGCGTGAGCTCGTCATAGCCGCCGCCAATCACGGTGGCCACGGGGATCGACCGCCTCAAGCAGGCATCCAGCACGAGCCGATCTCGGTTCAGTAACCCGTTGCTGCTCAGGTTGAGCCGCCCAAGCCGGTCGCCATGGTGGGGATCCACGCCGGCGTTGTAGAGCACCAGATCGGGTTGCACCCGATCGAGCAGCTCGGGAATGAGGTCGCCGATGGCCAGTAAATAGTCGTCATCGCCCAGGCCATCGCCGAGGGGTAGGTCGACATCGCTGGTTTGTTTGCGTAGCGGGAAATTGCTCTGGCAGTGGGCTGAGAAGGTGAACACCCGTGGATCACCAGCGAAGATCGCTGCTGTGGCATCGCCCTGGTGCACGTCGAGGTCGATCACCATCAGCTGTTGCACCAGCCCTTCCGTCAGCAGCACCCGGGCTGCAACGGCGCAATCGTTGAAGATGCAGAAGCCGCTGCCGTGGTCGGGGAAGGCGTGATGGGTGCCACCGGCTAGGTGGCAGGCGAGGCCGTGTTGGAGAGCCAGCCTTGCGGTAAGCACGGTGCCACCCACCGCCAGCCAGGTTCGCTGCACCAGGGGCGTGGTAGCGGGCAGACCGATGCGCCGCTGCTCGGCATGGGTGAGTTCGCCGTTGGCAAAGGCCTGGTGGTAGCGAGGCTCATGGACTAGCTCCAACCAGCGACGCGGAGCTGGCAGGGGCTGGTGGATCTGGGGTTCTCTGGCCAGGCCCTGGTCCAACAAGAGTTGATGCAGCAGCCGAAACTTGGCCATCGGAAAGCGATGGCTACTGGGCAGCGGTGCCGAATAGGATGGGTGGTAGACGAAGGGAGGGTGCACCCAGGTGCCAGCCGAGCTCTTCAGTGTCCACCGGTGAGTGGGAGGTTGCTGAATCCCCACCAGAACAGGGCGATCAGCAGCAGCAGCGACACCACGGACCCCAAGGTTTGGAGCGTGTTGCTCTCCCCCTCCAGCCAGCGCCGATAGGCGCGACTCACGGCGGGCACCAATAGCCAGGAGGTCGCCGCCACACACAGAGCGTTACTCACCAGCATCAGCGTGGAACCTGATGCACGGGGAAAGAGTCCATGCAACACAGGGGTGAGCAGCATTGCTGTGGGATACAGCGTGAGCAGCACCAGCAGGTTCACCTTCCAGGTCGGAACGCTGCGTTTAATCCGCCGTGAGAGCCAGCGGCCGTAGCCAAACCAGTTGCCCTGGCCCTGGGAGCGAAAGCCGGCTTCCTCCTCCTCAAGCAGCAGTAACTGGCGCCGCTGCGGATCATCCAGCCAGCTCATGCATTGCTGAATGGTGTTGAAACGCATGCTGGTGCGGAAGACGCACACCTCGGGGTGCCGCTCGATCAGCCGACGCTCAAGGCTGATGAAGCCTTCCCGCTCACTGGCCAGCTCGCGCATGCGTTCGCTGAAGTGATGGAAGCGTTCGAGATGGCGTGGGTCCACCCGTTGCTCGAAGTGATATTCGAACGAATCAGGTCCCTCGGTCATGGCAGCACAGATCCCTGTAGACCCAGCAGATCGCGGGGCACCATCGCGTGCACGCCTTTGTTCTGGTTCACCAGTTGGGTGATGCGCACATCACAGGCGAGGCTGCAGAAGATGTAGGCCTGCTCACGGCTCCAGCCCGTTAGGGCAGTGAGCCAATCGAGCATGCGGTGCGACGCCTGGCGAGCCGCCTCGTCGAGATCCCCATCGAACCCCATCGTGATCAGGTGGGTGGGTGTGAGAGCGCGGGGGGCATCGAGTTGGCGGCCGGGATGGAGCACCAGTTGGAATTCCCCTTCCAGGCAGGTTTCAAGGGCCGTCACATCCATCTCGCCATCGCCCTGCACGGCATGTCCATCTCCGGCGGAGAAGTGAGCGCCGGGTACAAACACTGGCAAGAAGAGCGAGGTGCCAGCGATGAGCTCCTTGTTGTCGATGTTCCCGCCGAATTCGCGTGGTGGCACCGACGACACCCTTCCACACTCCTCTGCGGGTGCCGTGGCGAGAACTCCAAAGAAGGGTCGCAGTGGCACCTCAACCCCCCAGGGCAATTGGGTCGAGCAACGCTCGCGGTCGATGGGGAAGGTGTTCTGCCGCGGCTGGTGGAACTCGTCGGGCAGGGTTCCTCGTCCGGGCCTGATCAGGTTGTAGCCCCAGTCGGCAGTGAGCCTGATCGCCTCAATCTTCACTTCGAGGCAGTCGCCTGGTTGCGCACCGGCCACGGCAATTGGTCCGGTGAGGATGTGTGGCCCATCCATGGGCATCACCGTTTCGATGATGTGCCGGTGAGCCGGGCCCACGATCGATAAATCGCCTCCAAGATCGCCACGGCCGCCCGAAAAGGTTTCGATCACCACCCGATCGCCCGACTGCACTTCCAGGCAGGGAAGGATGTCGGCCTGGAGATGCCCCCAGTGGATGGTCTCGGCTGTGGCTTTGAGCGTGTGCCTCACATGCTGGTCGGCATCCTGCGGGTGAGGTGGCGCAGCTTGCGCAGGGCCTTCAGTTCCACTTGGCGCACCCGCTCGCGCGACACGTCGAGCATGCGGCCAATCTCGGCGAGGGTGTGGCGCTCTTCACCCTCCAGCCCAAAGCGCAGCTCCAGCACCTGACGCTCTTGGTCGGTGAGGTGGCTGAGCCAGCGGCCCAGCTGCTCGTGGTGCATACCGCGCTCGACCTGATCAAGCGGCTCGGCTTGGCTGCTGTCGGCGATCAGATCACCAAGGAAGCTGCGGCCTTCCTCTCCGTTGACCGGAGCATCCAGGCTGGAGGTTGTGAGGGCCTGGCGCAGCAGCGAATCGAGCTCATCGATCGGCATGTCCATCGCCTCGGCGATCTCCTTGCGGCTGGGCATGGCGCCGAGCTTGTGGGCCAGCTCAAGGCTCACCTTGCGGATGGCGGTGAGGCGCTCCGAGAGGTGCACCGGCAGGCGGATCGTGCGTGACTGGCAGGCGATGGCCCGGGTCATGCTCTGGCGGATCCACCAGAAGGCATAAGTGGAAAATTTGTAGCCGCGGGTGGGATCGAATTTCTCTACGGCCCGCTCCAAGCCGAGCGAGCCCTCTTGGATCAGATCCAGCAATTCAAGACCTTTGCCCTGATATTTCTTGGCAACGCTCACCACCAGGCGAAGGTTGGCTTTCATCATCCGTTCCTTGGAACGGCGACCCACGCGGATGGTTTTTTTCTCCTTATCGGAATAATCCTGATCTCGCTCTTCTTCTGTCAGGCGCATCATCGCTTGCACCTGGTTGCCTAGTTCAATCTCTTCGGCAGGCGTCAGTAGTGGAACGCGACCGATCGTGGAGAGGTACCAGCTGATGGGGTCGCTGCTCCGTCTCCGACTAGTGCCGCCTGGAGAAAGCCCGGACGCGGTCATGAACCCTGATCTGGAAGTGAGAGGAATCTCCTATGGGTTTTGCAATAGCTGTTGTGATTTCAGATGCGCTTCAGCTTTCCGAAGTAAAAACACACACATGTGTTGAGACTCACGTAATGGAGAGAAAGCCTTAGTTGTTTTTTGTTTCTTCATTATTTTTTTCTTGCTGCTCGAGGAACGCCGCGGCGGCCATGGGGGTTGCCCCTCCATAGCCCAGTTCTTGGGCTGCTTGTTGGCCAGCGCTGGCATGGGCCAGGGCGCTAAGGGCCAGCAGCGAAGCATCCGCGCCCTGGCCGTTGGCCATGGATCGGGCCCCGAGACCACCGCCATAGCCCGCCAGTACATCGCCAAGCCCTGCCCGTGCGGCGGCGTTGCAGGCCTGTCTCAGCTGCCAGCGGCGCCCATCAGCTGCGGCGATCACCGTGCGGGCGCCTTTGAGCAGCACGCTGCAGCGACTGGCTCTGGAGGCCTCGGCCGCAGCCTCCAGGGGAGGCAGAGCCGCCAACTCTGGGAACAGGCGCGCCAATTCCCCGGCATGGGGAGTGAGCCAGGTTGGACCCTGCCGCTGCAGAAGCCAGGCCTGGGCTCCAAGTTTTGCCAGGCGGTTGAGGCCATCGGCATCGATCACCAGCAAGCCCGCAAACCGTTGCAGGGGCTCCCAGGTGGACGCGGTGTCGAAGCAGTCGCCCAGGCCGGGGCCGATCACCACGGCATCGAGTCGTTCAAGGGCTGAAGACGGCAGAGCGTTCAGTTGGAGGCTGCCATCGGGATGGCTTGTTAAGGCGGCATTCACCACCACGTGGGGCTGGCTGATCCAGAGCTGCCCGGCCAGAGTTTCCGGCAATGCGGTCCGCAGGCTGCCTACACCGCTGGCACTGGCCCCGAGCAGGCAGAGCTGGTTGGCACCCCGATAGGCCTCGCTGCCGGCGATCACCAGCAACCTGCCGCGTTGGTATTTAGACGCTGCTAGAGCAGGCTGAGGCCAGGGTGCCGTTGTTAAGTCGCGGCGATTCAGAGCCAAGGGTTGCTGCAGCGGCAGGGTTTGCAGCAGTTCGGCCGGCAACCCGAGGTTGATCCGTTCGAGCTCACCCACCCAGGCGAGGGCGGTGTCTTGCGCAAAGCCTTGTTTGATGAGGCCGATGCTGAGGCTCAGGCTGGCGCAGGCCGCCACGCGTCCCAGCGGCAGGCCTCGATCGGCGCAGAGCCCTGTGGGGCCATCGATGGCGATCAGTCGATCGGGTTGCTGGCGCTGTCGCTGCTCCAGCAGTGCTTGAAGCCGCTCGTCAGGGGCTCGGCTCTGACCGATGCCGAAGAGGGCATCGATCCAGATCGCTGGATCGGCAGGATCAGGCTCCTCGCTCTGGCGCTGGATACCGAGCCAGCAGGCATGGCGGAGATGGGCATTGGTGAGCGGTTTGTGGCGCTCAAATGGGCTCCAGATCTGCACGGCGATGCCGGCCAGCTTCAGCTCGCGCGCCACCACCAGACCATCGCCGCCGTTATGGCCAGGACCCACCAGCACCAGGGCGCCGTGCCGTTGGAACCGCGGCCACCAATCGGGTTGCATCAGCCGCTGTGCCACCGCCAGGGCGGCCTTCTCCATCAGCGCCTCCACCGGTAGGCCGCTGGCGAACAGCTGCTGTTCCAGGGCTGCCATCTGCTCGCCGCTCACTAGTAGATGGTCGGCATTACGGCTGGGCCAGGTGGACTGAAGCAAGGCAGGCCAGGAGGCGGCAGTTCCATGATGGAGAGATCGCCTGGATCAAGCCGCAGGGCTTGATCGTTTTGTTGGTTTGGCTCGTTTTTCTGCGATTCCCAGTGCCGCTGATCCATCGGTGGCTGCCACACCGGCCGGTGCCTCTACCCTGCAGCGGCTTGCCGCCTGGCCAGGAGAGCACCGGGTGGCCGTGGGGCTGTCGGGGGGGGTGGATAGCTCCCTCACCGCGGCGCTGCTCGTGGAAGCGGGCTGGCAGGTGGAGGGCCTCACCCTCTGGCTGATGAGCGGCAAGGGAGCGTGCTGCGCCGAGGGATTGGTGGATGCAGCCGCGATCTGCGAGCAATTGGGAGTGGAGCACCACGTGGTGGATTTCCGTGAGCACTTCAAAGAGCAGATCGTGGATTTCTTGGTGGAGGGTTATGCCGATGGCATCACGCCGCTGCCCTGTTCCCGCTGCAACCGTGAGGTGAAGTTCGGGCCGATGTTGCAGTGGGCTCACGAGCAGCGCGGCATCGAGCGGATTGCGACTGGCCACTACGCCCGCGTCTGCCACGGTCAGCAGAGCGACAACGGCCGCCATCAGCTGCTGCGGGGGCTCGATCGTCAGAAGGATCAGAGCTATTTCCTCTACGACCTTCCCCAGGAGGCTTTGGGCCGGCTGGTGTTTCCGCTGGGAGAGCTCACCAAGGCTGATACCCGCGCTGAAGCGGCCCGCCACGGTTTGCGCACCGCCGAGAAGCCCGAAAGCCAGGACCTTTGTCTGGCTGACCACCATGGCTCGATGCGGGCTTTTCTCGACACCTACCTACCGCCTCGCCAGGGGGAGATTGTGCTGAGTGACGGCCGGGTGGTGGGTCAGCACGACGGCATCCAGCACTTCACGATCGGCCAGCGCAAGGGCCTAGGGGTGGCCTGGAGTGAGCCATTGCATGTCGTGCGCCTCGATGGTGCCATGAATCAAGTAGTGGTGGCTCCGCGCCGGGATGCAGCCCGCAGTGATGCCGTGGTTGGTGCGGTGAACTGGGTGTCGATCGCGCCCCCTGAACAACCGCTCGATGTGGAGGTACAGGTTCGCTACCGCAGTGGAGCCGTGGCGGCCCGGTTGTCTCCACTGCCGTCCACCGAGGTGGATGCTGCTGCTGGTCGCCCCCATCGTTGCCGTCTGGACTTTGCCGAAGAGCAGTTTTCGATCACGCCAGGGCAGGCTGCGGTGTTCTACGCCGGTGATCGGGTGCTGGGGGGTGGCTTAATTCAGCGCTGATGCTGAGATCCCTCTACCAATAGGGGTCGGTAGACAGCTCCACAGTCAGCGCGCCGCTGCGGCTGGCGGGCACGGTGGCAATGCAAGCCCGGATCGTGCTGCCATTCACGTCGATCTCGCAGGCGCCGCAGCTCCCCCCCAGGCACCCTGTTGGGATCAAGAAGCCTGCCTCGCGGGCCGCGTCAAGCCAATCTCGGCCGGGGAGGCATCGGCTGGTGCGTCCTTCTGGCCAGTGGATTTCTATCTCGTTCATGGCTCGCTCAGCAGGGGCTGCAGATTGATGTGCTGCTCAAAGGCATCGGCCAGTCGATCGAGGAGTGCCTCGCGTTGACGGCTGTGGTGAGGTTGCTGTTCGCTCAGCATTGGCAACCCCTTGCGAGCTCTCAACTGGTTTAGCCAGCGGCGGCGCCAGGGTCCGCTTTCAAAAACACTGTGCAGGTAGGTTCCAGCCACGTTGCCTTGCACCCAGCCCAGACCGGCATCGGCGCAGAGGGGCTGACAGGGCTCAATCGCTGAGCTGGAGCCGCGATGCAGCTCGAACCCTTCAATCTCGATCGGTTCCAAGTTGCTTTCGCTCACGCGGGGCCACAGAGCCGGACTGCAGCGTTGGCGCAGGGCCTTGGTGCCGCCAAACACGGTGCGCAGCGGCAACAGGTTGAGACCACAGCTGTTGCTCGCGCCGTTGCAGCTTCCCTCCAGACCCTCTGGGTCGTTGAGTTCGCGGCCCAGCAGCTGCATGCCGCCGCAGATCCCGAACACATGGCCGCCGCCTTTGGCATAGCGCTGCACCGCTGCTCCCAAGTTGCGGCTCTGCAGCGCTTCAAGATCCCTGAGGGTCTGCTTGCTGCCAGGCACTAACACCGCATCGGGATTGCCAAGCTCCTCGCCAGGGGCCACCCAGCGCAACTGCACCGTGGGCTCGGCCTCCAGCGGATCGAGATCGGAGAAATTGCTCAGTGAGGGCAGCTTGAGCACGGCGATCTCAATCTCAGCACCGCGTTTGCGTCCGCGTCGTTCCAGCAGATCCAAGGAGTCTTCCGGCGGGAACAGTTCATCCAGCCATGGCATCACGCCGATCACCGGGATGCCGGTGTTGGCCTCCAACCAGCGTCTGCCTTCATCAAAGAGTTCACGGCGCCCGCGGAAGCGGTTGATCAGTAGCCCGCGGATGAGCGGGCGCTCCACCGGCCGCAGCAACGCCAGCGTGCCCACCAGTTGGGCGAATACACCGCCCCGCTCAATGTCGGCCACGAGGATGCAGTTGGCGCGCAGGTATTGGGCCAGTCGCAGGTTGGTGAGGTCGCGCGGTTGCAGGTTCACCTCCACCGGGCTGCCGGCCCCCTCCAGTACGAGGCGACCTTCGGGGTGGGCCGTCTGCAGCTGGCTGAGGGCGGAGCGAATCGCCGCCCAGCCGGGCCGGAACCAGTCGCGGTAGTAGTGCTCGGCGCGGCAGGTTCCTACTGATTCACCCAGGTGAATCACTTCACTAGTGCTGTCCCCCTGGGGTTTGAGCAGCACTGGATTCATGGCGCACTCGGGTTCAAGCCCCGCCGCCCAAGCCTGGAGCGCCTGGGAGTAGGCCATCTCACCGCCGGCTTGATCAACCCAGGCGTTGTTGCTCATGTTCTGCCCCTTGAAGGGCAATGGCACCTCCCCACGGCGCCGAAGCACCCGGCAGAGGGCCGCCGTCATCAACGATTTGCCGGCGCCGCTGCTCGTGCCCAGCACCATTAGGGGGGTCGGAGATCTCACAGCCGCGGCTGATGGCGACGCAGCCAATGCTTCAGGCGCATGAGCCAGTTGGCTGGGGGGATCGCATCCCTCCAGGGCTCAAGCGCTTGCCGCCCAAGAGGGGTGAGGCGCACCCGTTCGGTCAGTCCCTGGCCATCCACCTCTCGGCGCAGTACACCAAGCTGGATCAGCCAGATCAGGAGATCTTCTGTGGCGTTGGTGCTCAGCGGCCAATCGTGTCTTGCTGCGAGTTGGGTGCTGCTCAAGGCTCCCTGCTCCAGCTCTTGGTAGAAGGCCAGCGCAAAGGGAAGGGAGCGCACAGCCTGGCGGGCGCGTCGTAGGGCGCGCTGGTCCTGGGGGCTGAGGGCTTGAGCCGTCACGTAAGCAGTACCGCGTTGGTGGCTTCAGCTGGCATTCTCGGGCTACGCCTTGCTCACCGTTGACCGTGCTGCTGCTGGCCTCTGCTTCCCCGGCTCGCCGCCGCCTGCTGGCGCAGGCGGCCATTCCCCATCGCGTGCAGGTGAGCGGTGTGGATGAAGAGGCCATCACCGATCCCAATCCAGTGCAATTGGTGCAACGGCTGGCCCGAGCCAAGGCGGCCGCTGTCTCGGCTGCGCTTACCAATCCCGGCGACAGCGATGTTTTGGCGGTGTTGGGGTGCGATTCGGTGCTGGCCTTCGAGGGTGAGGTGTTTGGTAAACCAGCCGACGCTGATGAGGCGATCGCGCGCTGGCGGCGGATGACGGGTCGCTGGGGAGAGCTCCACACCGGCCACTGTCTCTTGGCGCTATCGGCTGAGCAGCAGCGCATCACCACCGTGACGACCAGGGTGCAGTTCGCGCCATTGAGCGATGCGGAGATTGATGCCTACGTGGCCAGTGGCGAGCCGCTGCAGTGTGCCGGTGGGTTTGCTCTCGAAGGCCGCGGCGGAGCGGTGGTGGAGCGGATCGAGGGTTGTTTTTCCAATGTGATCGGGCTCAGCCTGCCGCTGTTGCGGCGCTGGCTCACGGATGCATCCATGCACTGATTTCTTGCAGGCCCTGCATCAAAACCGCCTCGCTCTGTTGCCATCGCTCGATTGCCGTGGCTAGGGGCTGGAGTAGCACTGCTGCATCTCTGATGAAATCGACTGCGCTGTTGGTTGCCGGATGCCTCCTGGCCATGAGTGGTTTCTCTGCCAACGCCTCCTCGTTCGAGCCGATCGAACTGCCGAAGACCGCTCCCGCTGTTGAGCAGCCTGTGGTTGCTGAGCAGAGCCATCTTCAGGCGGCTTCATCCGCCATGCGCAGTGTGATCAGCCGTGACGGTGATCTGCCCTTGGAGTTCAAAAAGCCCACAGGGCCCCGCGGCCACAACCTGCTCAATCTCAGCTTCTGAGCTCAGGCACCATGAAAAAGCCCCCGCCTTGTGGCGAGGGCTGAGAAACCTCTTCGATCGAGTGAACGATCAGTCGAGGTCGGGCATGGCGAGAGTGGGCTCGGCCTTGCGGTCGATGCCTTTCTCGAAACCGGCAGCCGCAGCGCGGGCGCGGCCGGCGTGCCAGAGGTGACCCACCAGGAAGAAGAAGGCGAGCACGAACTGAGTCGCAGCCAGCCACTGGCGGATGTTCACGAAGTTCACCGAGTTGGGCTCGGTGATGATGCCGCCCACAGAGTTCAGAGACGCGTTGGGGGCGTGGGTCATGTATTCAGCAGCGCGGCGCACTTGCCAGGGCTGAATGTCGTTCTGGAGCTTGTCGAGGCTGAGGCCGTTGGGGCCACGCAGGGGCTCCAACCAGGGACCACGGAAGTCCCAGAAGCGCATGGTTTCACCACCGAAGATGATTTCGCCGGTGGGGGAGCGCATCAGGTACTTACCGAGACCGGTGGGACCCATGGCGGAGCCGATGTTGGCGCCGAGGCGTTGGTCACGCACCAGGAAGGTGAAGCTCTGGGCCTGGGAGGCTTCGGCGTTGGTGGGGCCGTAGAACTCCGAGGGGTAAGCAGTGTTATTGAACCAGATGTAGGCCGAGGCGATGAAGCTCATGAAACTCAGAGCGCCTAGGCTGTAGCTCAGGTAAGCCTCACCGTTCCAGATGAAGGCACGGCGCACCCAGCCGAAGGGCTTGGTCACCACGTGCCAGATGCCGCCGAAGATGCAGGTCAGGCCGAGCCAGATGTGGCCACCGATGATGTCCTCCATCGAGTTCACACCGATGATCCAGCCTTCGCCGCCAAAGGGTGCGCGGGTGAGGTAGCCAAAGATCACACCCGGATCGAGGGTGGGGTTGGTAATCAAGCGCACATCGCCGCCACCGGGTGCCCAGGTGTCGTAGACGCCACCAAAGAACATGGCCTTGAAGACCAGCAGCAGGCAACCCACACCCAGAAGGATCAGGTGGTAGCCAATGATGTTGGTCATCTGGTTCTTATCGCGCCAATCCTGCGAGAAGAAGGCGGAATAGTTCTCCAGAATTTCGGGGCCACGGAGGGCGTGGTACAGGCCGCCAAGACCGAGCACGGCAGAGCTGATCAGGTGCAGCACACCCACCACGAAGAAGGGGTAGAGGTCGACGACCTCACCACCTGGGCCCACGCCATAGCCGAGGGTGGCCACGTGGGGGAACAGGATCAGACCCTGCTCGTACATGGGCTTGTCGAAGGTGAAGTGACTCACCTCGAACAACATCATCGCGCCGGCCCAGAACACCATCAAACCGGCGTGGGCGACGTGGGCGCCCAGCAGGCGACCCGACAGGTTGATCAGACGGGCGTTACCCGACCACCAGGCATAGCCCGTGGAGTCGAGGTCCTTCCCGCCGATCCCGGAGAGAGAAGGATTAGAGAGCGTTACCACGGGGCAGAACCTCTTCAGGGAAGACGAAGTTTTCGTGCGGCTGGTCAGCCGGTGCCATCCAGGCACGCAGACCTTCGTTCAGAAGAATGTTCTTCGTGTAGAAGGTCTCGAATTCAGGGTCCTCAGCAGCGCGGATCTCCTGCGACACGAAGTCGTAGGCACGCAGGTTGAGGGCCAGGCCGATGATGCCGATGCTGCTGGTCCACAGACCCATCACCGGCACGAACAGCATGAAGAAGTGCAGCCAGCGCTTGT
>JBIIDQ010000183.1:0-4200 GCA_044238295.1 Vulcanococcus sp. | reverse complement strand
GCTAGGCGTGGCCTGCCGCTCCTGCTGTGAGCGGCACCATGGAGGCGTTTGGCATGCCAGTTGCCAGCTGGTGTTCAAGCCCGCGGCCGCTTAGGTTGCCGCCCATGGGCACAGCCTTGTGGACATTGGAATGGAGCGGCATCGCGATCGCCCTGCTGGGTTTGGGCCGCGAACGCTGGTTGCGCGCTCGGCGCCTAGGCCGCTAATCGTTCTTAGCCTGGTCTGATGGTGGATGCGTACGACAACTGGCGGGAAGAGCGCCCCGACGATCGGCTCGATCGCCGCGGGGTCCGTCGTTCAGAGCCTCGCTTAGAGCAGCGCTTGGACCAGTGGGTGTCGGCCGGACGTCAACTTGTTGATGGTGTTTCTGGCGCGCGGCCTGGATCCCGTGGCGGAGCCCGCCCTGGCCTGCGCCTCGATCATCTGGGCCGCTGGGTTGAAGACAAGCTCGATTGGCTCTTGGAAGACGAAGACGGTTGGCGCGAATCCTGGGAGCAACAGCCCGCAGCACCGCCGCAGCGGCGCAGTCAGCGCCAGCCTTTGGAGGCTCGCTCGCGCCGCCGCGCCGCTGCTGCGCCTTCTGAGCGACGGGTTGCGGATTCGCCTGCTGTCCCCATGTCGGCCGAGACCCGCGGCGATGCGGAAGCCTGGCCTGACGACGACAGCTTCAGCGTGAGTCGTTGGCAGCGCAACTCCGGCGGCGCACCAGTGTCAGACGCTCCAGCCGCGGACCTGCGGGCCGAGCCGTCTGGTCAGCGCGGTCGTGCACTGCCCCGTTCTTCGCGTCGCCGGTTGAGTTGAGTGTTGTGGCGGGAATGGCCTCGCTCGGCCACCTGGAAGCTGCATCCGATTTCACGCAGCTCGGCATTCACGGAGGCCACCAATTCGCCAGGCATTTCTTCTGCCATCTGATCCGCACTGGTGTTGATCGAGGGCGACCCGTCGGTGAGGGCACTCAGCAGCTGAGCCCATTGCTGCACCAGGGTGGTCCGCTGGATCGGTTCGAAACCAGCGCGCTGGAAGACCGCCTTGCAGTGGGTGCGGTGCCATTGCGTGGGCCCGTGGGATTGGGGCTGGTGGCCTCGGATCGCACAACCGTTTCGCAGGGCCTGGCGCGTGGGTTGTCCGCTGCTGTCCCTCAGACCGGCCTCGCTGAGCAGGCGGCCGCAATGCACGGCGGAAATGCCGTAGATGCGCCCCAGGTCGGTGAGTGAGAGCCACTGGGGCTCAGCAGCGGTCGTGGCCGGCGGCCCCTGACTGCTGCGGATCGATTGATGCATGGCCCCGTTGAGAGTGCCTTCATGCTGGCTGGAGCACATCCCCGTGCAACCTGTCAAGTTGCTTTTGTAGCCACTCGTAGCGTTTGTTGGAAATCGTTATGAAGCTGTGTGTTGGGCGGGCCCGAGCCACTGCTCTACCGCTGGCGAGAACACCTCGCGGATCACGGTGAGTTCCTTTCCGCCGCGGAAGAATCGGTAATGGCGACTCCAGTAGGGGCCAGGTCTGCCGAAGCCCTCTTCCAGCGCAGGGGCCTCCACCAGGGCGAGTCCATCCACCTCGCGATAGAGCTCGGCCCGTTTGGCGGTGAGGCTGCGCCAGATCGGCTGGTTGCGCTCCTGCAGGTGGCGTTCGGCTTCCTGCTGATTCCACCAGCTCTCAGCCCAGGCCAGGGTGTAGCCGCCGCAGCGCAGCCACACCTGCCGGCGCAGCAACGGCTGATCAAGCTCAGCTACTTCGGCGGGAGCTTCGTGGCAGGAGTCGGTATCGGCTTCCATCGCGATCACCTCCACCTCCACCTCCAGACCAGTGAGCGATTGCAGGTGGCGGGTGGGGCTGCCATCGCCCAGGAGCAGTAGCCGCCACGGGCCACTTAATGAGCCGCTCGTGCCATCGGGCTGGCCGGATAGCCCTGCCGCCACCGCCTCCGGTGCGGCCTGCCAAATGGGCCGAGGGGAGGGCCAGAGCTCAGACCTGGGCAATGGGGCCAACTAAAAACCACTGCTGATGCTGACGCGCCGGCTGGTGCCACCGCGTTCAATCACAGCGCTGTCGCCGCTGGTGGACACCAGCCGCCAGCCGCTGCTGCCGATGGTTTCACCCACGAGGGCGTTGGTGGAGCTCCCGCCCACTTGGAAGATCGCTGAGCCGGGCTTGCCTGGGATCTGCACAACCCCCAGCAGTTCAGGTGTGGCGCCTCCCGCTGGCGCCACAGGCAGGTTGGTGGCGGTCGCGGCAGGCGCTGGAGCCTGCAGGGTGCCGTTGAGGGGTACTTGCAGAGGGGCAGCGTCTCCGGGGGAGCGGGCCTCCAGCTGGCCAAGCTCCTCGATCCAGGGCTCGCTGGGCGGAGGCGGGGGGAGTGTGTCGCCAGCCAGGTTTGGCGTGGCGTTGCTGTTGGCGGTTCCGTCAGGTCCTGTGCCAAGGCTCCGGATGCCTTCCAGTAGCCGCAGGTTGCGCTCCTGGCGCAGGTCATTGCGGGCTTCGCTCCAGCCGCGCCACAGGCTGAAGCCGCCGATGAGGGTGAGGCAGGCCATCGCGCCTGTTGCGATCTGCCAGGGGCGAGGGAAGGTCTGGGGCCAGCTCCGAGTCCAGTGCCGGCTGGTGTCGCGCACCTCCACATCAATCGGCTCCTCGCTGGGGGGCGGTGGAGGAGTCGGGGGTGTTTGCAGGCTTACGGGAGCACTTCTCCCGGCGTTGTCGAACACCCGATCCATCACCTGCTCAGCCTTGAGCTCCCAGTAGGCCCGCGAGGTGTTGGTGGGGCGAGAAGCGCTCAAGTGCAGTGAGGTGTGACGGGCGGAACGGCATCGCTGGGCCGTGAGCCGCACCCTATCGACCTTGATTGCTGTTGACGAGGCGTGCGCGCCGTTGTTCCAGCTCCAGATAGAGCATTAACGCGGTGACATCGGCGGGGCTCACCCCCGGCACCCGTGAGGCCTGACCGAGGTTGATTGGTTGCATGGCGGCGAGCTTCTCGCGGGCTTCGCGCGAGAGGGTGCCGATGGCGGCGTAGTCGATCCCAGCGGGAATGGCCTTGTGCTCCTGCTTCTTCACCTGATCGATTTGCTGCTGCTGGCGGGCCAGGTAGCCGCTGTATTTGATGTCGATCTCGGCGCCTTCGCGCACGTCGAGCGGGAGGTCGGCATCGGCCAAACCATGGCGCACGAGATCATCGCTATGGAAGCCAGGGCGGCGCAGGAGATCCGCCAGGGTGATCGATCCCTTGATGGCGGCGCTGGTTTCGCTGGCCACGGCAGCCGCGGCTGGGTCGCTCACCTTGAGGCGCATGGTTTCGAGCCGCTGCTTCTCGGTCGCAATCGCTTCCTGCTTGCGGGTGTAGATCTCCCAGCGGCGATCGTCGATCAGGCCCAGCTCGCGGCCCAGGGGTGTGAGGCGCCGATCGGCGTTGTCGCCCCGCAGCACCAATCGGTATTCGCTACGGCTGGTGAGCACCCGGTAGGGCTCGCGCAGGTCCTTGGTGATCAGGTCGTCGACCATCGTGCCGATGTAGCTGCCTTCCCGCGGGAAGTGCACGGGTTCCTGGCTGCGGAGTTGGCGTACGGCGTTGAGGCCCGCCACCAGCCCCTGGGCCGCGGCCTCCTCATAGCCAGTCGTGCCGTTGAGCTGGCCTGCTGAGTACAGCCCCTGCACCCGCTTCGTTTCCAGGGAGGGTTTGAGTTGGGTGGCGGGCAGGTAGTCGTAATCCACCGCATAGGCGGGCCGCAGCATCACGCATTGCTCCAGGCCGGGCAGGGTGCGCAGCAGCTCCAGCTGCAGCCGCTCAGGCAGGCCGGTGGAGAAGCCCTGCACGTAGATCTCCGGCGTGTCGCGCCCTTCCGGTTCCAGAAAGATCTGGTGGCTGTCTTTATCAGCGAAACGCACGATCTTGTCTTCGATCGAGGGGCAGTAGCGGGGCCCTTTGCTGTCGATGAAGCCCCCATAGATCGGGGTGAGGTGCAGGTTGTCGCGGATCAGCTGATGGGTGGCGGCCGTGGTGCGGGTGATGTGGCAGCTCATCGGCTCGCCGCTCACCCAGCTGGCGGGATCAAAGGAGAAGAAGCGTTCGTGGGCATCGCTGGGTTGCTCCTCCAGCTGATCGAGGGCGATGCTGCGCCGATCCACCCGCGCTGGGGTGCCCGTTTTGAGGCGGCCCATCTGGAAGCCGAGCGCCTCCAGCGCTTCGGTGAGGCCTTCGGCGGCCTG
>JBIIDQ010000009.1:0-14726 GCA_044238295.1 Vulcanococcus sp. | reverse complement strand
CCGCCTGATCCAGATTCACCTCCGGGCCCTCAAGGGCGTGCTGCACCAGGTTCGCCAGTCCTTCGATGAACGAGGGAGTGGTGTCGAGGGCCGGCACGCGGCGGAAGTTGGTGATGCCGGATTCAGTAGCGATCTCCCGGTATTCGATGTCGATCTCTTCGAGCGTCTCGATGTGTTCGCTCACGAAGCTGATTGGCACCACCACCAGGTCCTTAACCCCTTGCTCTCCTAGTTCATGGAGTGCGTCGTCGGTGTAAGGCTTCAGCCATTCCACCGGACCGACCCGACTCTGGTAGGCCAGGGTGAAGGGATTGCCGTGGCCGAGCTGATGCTCGAGCCGATCCATGATCAAGCCGGCGCAGGCCTGGATCTCTTCTTGATAAGGATCGCCCGCCTCTTCCACGTAGCTCTTGGGCACGCCGTGGGCGCTGAAGAACACGTGGGCTGTGCTCGGATCCGGGCAGGCTTGGATCTCCCGGGCGATCAGTTCGGCCATGGCACCGATGTAGCCAGGATCGTTGTAGTAGCTGCGGATGCAGCGAATCGGCAGGCGAGCGAAGCCGGGATCCGCCTGGCGCAGCCGTTGCAATTCTCGGAAGCTCGAGCCGCTGGTACTGATCGAAAAGTGGGGGTAGAGCGGCAGCACCACCACCTCATCGATGCCATCGGCCTTGATGTCGGCCACGGCGGATTCGGTAAACGGATGCCAGTAGCGCATGGCCACATAGCTCGTGGCTTCGATGCCGCGCTGACGCAAGCTGCTCTGCAGTTCACGGGCCTGCTGCTCGGTGATCCGGCGCAGTGGTGAACCACCTCCGATCGAGCGATAGGCAGCCTGCGATTTGCCGGCCCGCAGGGTGCTGATCAGCCAAGCCAACGGCTTCTGGAGGGCCGGGTTCGGCAGCCGGATGATCTCCGGGTCAGCAAACAGGTTGTAGAGAAACGGCCCCACGTCCTGAATGCGCTCAGGTCCGCCGAGGTTCAGCAACAGCACGCCGACCTTGGCCATGCCCAGCGGTGTTCAGGTGAATAGTGCGCTCGAGCGTAACGCTGCTGGCTCAGGGCTGGCCGTCGCGCTGCAAGCTCGATAGGGTCCGCGCCATGACGGCTGCTGCCTCTCCTCTCCACCCACTGGATGGGCTGCTGCGTGAGCACAACGCCCAGCTGGCGGCTAGTGGGGTGAGTTTGCGCCTGGAACGACGCGGTCGGCGGTTGGCCTTGCGGGGGCTTTTGCCTTGCCGCCACAGCAGTGGGGCCGTGCGGGTGCAGCGCATCAGCCTTGGGTTTGCGGCCGATCACAACGGCTTGGAACAAGCCCGCACTGCCCTGAAGAAGGTGGTGCAGCAGCTGCAGCAGCAGACCTTTTCTTGGAGTCAGTGGGGGGAAGCCAGGGCCGGCTCACCCCAGGTCGCTACCGCAGTGCAGGTAACAGATGCGGCGGCGGCATTGGATCGCTTCGAACGGGATTTCTTCGCTGATCCCCGGCGCCGCCGCAATATTGCCGGCACCCGCACCACCTGGACCAGTGCCTATCTGCCCTATGTGCGTCGCTTGCGTCAGCTGGCAGCTGAGCAGGCGCAGCCCCTGAACACGGCGCTGCTGGAAGCGGTCCTCGAGAGCTACCCCCTAGCGAGCCGTGGTCGCCAGCAATGCGGCACCGCGTTGGCGGCGCTGGCCCGGGCGGAAGCGATTGCTCTGCCCTCGGACTGGGCTGATCGCGCTGGCGGCTATGGCCTTCATGCCGCTCAGTTCCGTCAGTTACCGAGCGATGCGCAGATCCTCGATTGGATCGAACGCATTCCCAACCCGGGCTGGCGGCTGGCCTACGGCCTGATGGCCACCTACGGGTTGCGCAATCACGAGGTCTTCTTCAGTGATCTCTCTGCCCTGGCCCCCGGTGGTGATCGTGTGATCCGTGTGCTGCCCACGAGCAAAACAGGGGAGCATCAGGTGTGGCCGTTCCAGCCGGAGTGGGTGGAGCGCTTTGATTTGCCACGCCTCGGTGAGGTCCGGGCCCTGCTGCCGCCGGTGCGCACAGATCTGCGTCACACCACGCTGCAGCAGGTGGGCCGGCGGGTGGCTGAGCAGTTTCGCCGTTACGACCTCCCCATCACTCCCTATGACCTGCGCCACGCCTGGGCGGTGCGCACCATTCACATCGGTCTGCCCGACACCGTTGCCGCCCGGATGATGGGCCACTCGGTGGCGATTCACACCCGCACCTACCACCACTGGATCACCCGCCGCGATCAGCAGCAGGCAGTGGATACGGCCCTGGCACGCGCCCGTTCTGCAGCCTGAACGCCGCATTGCCAGAGTGCTCCGATCTGAGCCGCTGCTGTGCCCCCTGATCCCCTCGATCACCCCCTCGATCAGGCCGCCTCTGAACTCGGTATGGGCGGAAACCTGGCCCCTGAGGCCAGCGCCGATGGCTACCGCCGCCGCATGGAGCGCCGCAAAGAAGTGCAGCAGCAGCGGGTGGGTGAGCGCAATCTCGAGAAGGGTTTGGTGCTGGTGTTCACCGGCGACGGCAAGGGCAAAACCACCGCGGCGCTCGGTCTGGTGCTCCGCACCCTTGGCCATGGGGAGCAGGTGGCTGTGGTGCAGTTCATCAAGGGCGGCTGGCAACCCGGCGAGGCCAAGGCGCTGGCGCTCTTCGGAGAAGCGCTGCACTGGCACGCCCTGGGTGAGGGTTTCACCTGGGAAACCCAGGACCGGGAGCGCGATCGCCAGCTGGTGCAGCAGGCCTGGGAGCAGTCCCTCCTCTATTTGGCATCAGCTGAGCGCAAGTTGGTGGTGCTCGACGAGGTGAACGTGGCCCTCAAGCTCGGCTATCTCGAGTTGGAGCAGGTGTTGGAGGGTCTGGCGCTCAGGCCGCCGCTCACCCATGTGGCGCTCACCGGCCGCGGTGCACCGGCCGGATTGCTGGAGCGCGCCGATCTGGTCACCGAGATGAAGCTGCTGCGGCACCCCTTCCGAGAGCAGGGGGTTAAAGCCCAAGCAGGGATCGAATTTTGAGCGCTTGCGGCTAGGCGCCGTGCTGTTTCTGCACTAACGCCAAGCTGCTGAGCAGCACGGATAGCCCACTCACCAGCAAGGCCCGGTGCACCATCGGTTCACCCCAACCGCCGGGTTCGGCCACCAGCTGCTCCACCGCTGAAAGGGTGAGACGCGCCATCACGCTTGAGCTTCTCGGCTGCAGTGAATCGCCGCCCTGAGCGCCTGTCATCAGCGTTGTGCCGTTGTCCTATCGAAGCGGCTGGAGCCAGCGTCGGCAAGGGATCTCACGCTTGCTACTGTTCGGCCAACTGACGTGCAAGCGCGAACGGATGGCTTATCAGCGCGTGTTGCTCAAGCTCAGTGGTGAAGCCCTGATGGGCGAGCAGGGCTACGGCATCGATCCCGCCATCGTGAATGCCATCGCTAAGGACGTGGCTGAGGTGGTCTCCGATGGCACTCAGCTGGCGATCGTGGTGGGCGGCGGCAACATCTTTCGCGGCCTGAAAGGTTCAGCGGCCGGCATGGATCGCGCCACCGCCGACTACGTGGGCATGCTCGCCACGGTGATGAATGCGATCACCCTTCAGGACGGCCTGGAGCGGGCCGGCATCCCCACCCGCGTGCAGAGCGCCATCTCCATGCAGGAAGTGGCGGAGCCCTACATCCGCCGTAAGGCGATCCGCCATATGGAGAAGGGCCGGGTGGTGATCTTCGCCGCCGGCACCGGCAATCCGTTTTTCACCACCGACACCACTGCCGCCCTGCGCGCGGCCGAGATCGGCGCCAACGTGGTGTTCAAGGCCACCAAGGTGGATGGGGTCTACGACAAAGACCCCAACAAACACGCCGATGCGGTGCGCTACGAGAGCCTGTCGTTCCTCGATGTGCTCAGCGGTGAACTCGAGGTGATGGACAGCACCGCCATCGCTCTCTGCAAGGACAACGCCATCCCCATCGTGGTGTTTGATCTGTTCGGCGCCGGCAACATCGGCCGGGCTGTCCGCGGTGAGCCCATCGGCACCAGCATCCTGCCCTCGGCCTGAGTCTCTCTTTTCCTGTCAGCACCCATGGATCTCGAAGCCAGCATGCGCAAGTCGGTGGATTCCACCCAGCGCACCTTCAACACCATCCGCACCGGTCGGGCCAACGCCTCCCTGCTCGACAAGATCCAGGTGGAGTACTACGGCGCTGACACGCCGTTGAAGTCGCTGGCCACCATCAGCACTCCGGATTCTTCCACGATCCAGCTGCAGCCGTTTGACGGCGGATCGCTCGGTTTGATCGAGAAGGCGATCTCGATGAGCGATCTGGGCCTCACCTGCAACAACGACGGCAAGGTGATCCGCATCAACATTCCGCCTCTCACGGAAGATCGCCGCAAAGACCTCTGCAAGCTGGCCGCCAAATACGCCGAAGAGGGCAAGGTGGCGCTGCGCAACATCCGCCGCGATGCCATCGACAAGGTGAAGAAGCAGGAGAAGGAGGGCGACTTCTCCGAGGATCAAAGCCGTGATGAGCAGGACAAGATCCAGAAGCTCACCGATAAGTTCATCACCGAGATCGAAAAGCTGCTGGCTGAGAAGGAAGCCGACATCCTCAAGGTGTGAGCTCTGCTCACATGCATGACGCCATCGTGGTTGGCGCCGGTGCGGCCGGTGCCGCAGCGGCGTTTCACTTGAGCGCGCGCGGGCATCGCGTGCTGATCCTTGAAGCAGCCGCCATGCCGCGCCGCAAAGCCTGCGGCGGTGGCATGGCGGCTTCGGTGCAGCGCTGGTTCCCCTTTGATCTTTCGCCGGCCGTTGATCAGGTGATTGAGCAGGTGCGTTTCACCTGGTGCCTGGAGGATCCCGTCACCGCGGTGCTGCCGGGTGATTCACCCTTCTGGATCGTGCAACGCTCGCGCCTTGATGAGTTCATCGTGCAGCAGGCCATCGCCGCTGGAGCCGAACTGGTGGATGCCACACCAGTGTCGGCGATTGAGCGTAACGGCGACCATTGGTGTGTGGAGGCCGCCGGCCATCGCTACCTCGCTCAAACCGTGGTGGTGGCTGATGGCTCCAGTTCTCGCTTTGCTGCTGCCCTGGGTCTGGGCAATCCCCGCCCGCGCTTTGCCAGTGCCGTTGCCGTGGAGGTGGAGGCCGATGTGCTGGAGCCCAGCACGGCCCGCTTCGAATTCGGCCTGGTGCGCCATGGGTTCTGTTGGGCCTTCCCGCGCCAGGGCGGCTACAGCATTGGCGTGGGCACCTTCATCGGCAAAGACGCCGTGGATGCAACCGGCGTGATGGCCCAGCTCCTGCCAAGCCTCGGCTTGCCAGCGGATGCGGGTCTGCGGCTGCAATCACCGCTGCGGGTGTGGGATGGCCACTATCCCCTGCACAGCCCGAGCGGTGCGGTGGCCGTGGGTGATGCCGCCTCACTCTGTGATCCCTTCCTGGCAGAGGGCCTGCGGCCGGCGCTGCTCAGCGGTGTGCGCAGTGCTGAATCGCTCGATCGTTACCTGGTGCAGCGGAAGGCCGGTGATGGGGCGGCGGCGCAACAGTCGCTGGCGGGCTACAGCCAGGCGATGCGACAGGAATGGGGTGAATCCATGGCCTGGGGGCGGCGCATCGCCCAGGTGTTTTACCGGGTTCCCAAGGTGGGTTATCAGCTCGGAATCAAACGCCCCACGGCGCCTCAGCGCATTGCCCAGATCCTTTCTGGCGAGATGGGCTATGGCGACATCGCCCAGCGGGTGATCAAGCGCCTGCTGTTTCAGCGCGGCTAGCTGAATTTGGTGCAGTCCTTGAGCTGTCGCAGCCGTTTATCGATCGAGCCCAGCAGCTCGATCGCGAACATCGGCGATTCCTGAACCGCAAACAGAAACTTCTCGCGATTCATCACCAGCACCTTGCAATCACTCGTGGCCTTGGCGTTGCCATAGCGCCGATGCTCTGGAGTCACCAGGGCGCCGGCGCCAAAGACATCGCCAGCCTGGATGATCTCCTGGCCGCCATCCTCATTCCAGCTCAGCTCCACGCTGCCTTCCAGCACGCCAAACATGCAGTCACCGGTTTCACCGGAACTGAAGATCAGCTGGCCAGCTGGAACATCCAGCACTTCACCCTGGCTGGCCAGGGCGCGCATGGTGTCGAGAGCGTTCAACGGAGATGGATGTGCAATCCAACCAGTTTGGATCAGCTTGGTTAAGAAGCGCTGATGGCCAGAGCTGCGCCCAGGCCACTGCGCACATCGGCAAGCAGCAGCCGACCGTCGTGGTCGGTGTCGAGGGCATCGAACACGGCATCGCTGCCCAGCCACTCTTCGCGGGTGATGCAGCCATCGCCATCGAGATCGTTCAGTAGGAAGATCTCGTGCGCCGCGTGCTGGAAGGCACCGGCCCCTTCCAATTCGCCAAGGCGGTGGGCTAGCTGGGCCTCGAGGGTTTCGATCGCGCGGGTGAAGCCAGTGATGCCCTCCTGCAGCTTTTCGGTTGCCATCGGGTCTTTGTGCATCATCGCTTCAAAGCCCGGGCGATCCAGGTGGATTTGCTCCTCGGTGGGAGCGGGGTTGAAGGCGTTGAGTTTGCGCGTGAGCTCGCCCTGGGTGCTGCGCAGTTGATCCAGCAACTTCGGAGAGATGGTGAGGAGATCACAGCCCGCCAGCTCGATGATTTCATCGATATTGCGGAAGCTGGCGCCCATCACCTCGGTTTTGTAGCCGTAGGTCTTGAAGTAGTTGAAGATTTGGGTCACCGACACCACGCCGGGATCTTCAGGACCTGGATAGCTCTCCCGTCCGGTGCTCTTTTTGTACCAATCGAGGATACGGCCCACAAACGGGGAAATCAGCGTGACGCCCGCCTCAGCTGCTGCGATCGCCTGGGCGAAGCTGAACAGCAGGGTGAGGTTGCAGTGGATGCCTTCTTTCTCCAGCACCTCTGCGGCCTTGATCCCCTCCCAGGTGGAGGCGATCTTGATCAGCACGCGCTCGCGGCCGATGCCGGCCTGGCGATAGAGACCGATCAGCTTGCGGGCCTTGGTGATGGTGGCTTCGGTGTTGAAGCTCAGGCGGGCATCCACTTCTGTGGACACACGACCGGGAACGATCTTGAGAATCTCGGTGCCAAAGGTGACGCAGATCTCATCGAGGGCCTCCCGCACGACCTCTTCTGCCGGTGCCGCAGCGCCGCACACCTCGCGCGACTGCTGCAGGGAGCGGTCGATCAGCGTTTGGTAGGTGGGGATCTGCGCCGCCGCCAGGATCAACGAGGGATTGGTCGTGGCATCCCGGGGCGTGAACTGGCGAATGGCATCGATGTCACCGGTGTCGGCGACCACCACGGTCATGGCGGCCAGTTGATCGAGCAGGTTGGCCATGCAGGGCCCCGTGAGATGGCCTCAAACTAGCCAGAGCAACAGGAATGAACCGCCTCTGTCACCAAGCGGTTACCCAGCGGTTGTGGTGACCGGTTTGCTGGGGGGGATCTTCTCGATCACCAGCAGCGCTTCGATGATCTGCTTGGCCACCGGCACTGCCACGGTGGAGCCGTAGGCATTGCCTCCTTTGGGCTCGTCAACCACCACCAGCACCACGTAGCGAGGGTCGTTGATCGGCAGGTGGGCCACAAAGCTGGTGATGCGGGCGCCAGGGATGTACACGCCGTTTTCAGCCTTCTGGGCGGTGCCGGTCTTACCGCCGATGCGATGGCCAGGAATGCGCACCCCTTTGCCGCTGCCTTGTTCCACCACGGTCTCCATCCAGTTGAGAACCGTCTGGGCAATTTCCGGTTTGATCAGTTGCACGCCTGAGGCCAGGGGTGCCGGTGCCAGGTCGTCACCGGAGCGCAGGCCGCGGGTGATGTGGGGGCTAACGAGCCGGCCGCCATTGGAGAGCATTGCGTGCAGCTGGATCAGCTTCAGCGGCGTGAGGTTGAAGCCTTGACCGAAGGCGGCCGTGGCCGGCTCGATCGGTTGGGTGCGGAAGGTCTCCAGGCTCTTGAGCTGGCCAGCCACCGCTCCAGGCAGGTCGGTATCAGGTTGGGTATCGATACCAAGGGCGTGCAGCCAGTTCCAGAACTTGGCGGGTTTCACCCGCTGCATCGCTTGCACCATGGCCACGTTGCTCGATACCTGGAGCACCGTGGGGAAATCGATCAGGCCATTGCCCTTGCGGTCGTGGTTGAAGATCGGCCAACCGCCGATGGTGAGCTGACCGGTGTCATTCACCTTGCCGGCCGGATCAATGGCGTTCTCTTGCAGGGCGATCGCCAGGTTGATTGGCTTGAAGGTCGACCCCGGTTCGTAGAGGTCTTGCACCGACCATTCGCGGAACAGACCGGGTTTGTACTTCCAGAACTGATTGGGGTCGTAGGTGGGGGTGGAGGCCAGGGCGAGCAGCTCGCCGTTGCGCACATCCATCACCAGAGCAACGCCCCGCTTGGCGTTCCATTGCTTCACCTGTTTACTCAGCGCCATCAGTGCCACCTGCTGCAGGCGGGCATCGAGGGTGAGCTGTAGGCGGAGGTCGTCGCCGTACAGAACGCCGGCTTTCAATCCATCGGGGAGAGGCGTGCCATCGGCGCCGCGCCGGAGCTGACGGGTGGCTTCGTGGCGGCGCAGGTCCTGGTGGCGGCTCTGCTCCAAACCGGCCTGGGGCACCCGCTCCAAGTTGAGGAATCCCACCACGTTGGCGAAGAGGCTGCCCTGTGGATAAACGCGCTGGGGGTAGGCCTCCAGGTCGATGCCGCTGATCCCCAGATCGCGCACGCGCTGGGCGGTTTCCGGATCCAGATCGGTGGCCAGCTTTACCCCGGATTTGCGGCCGTCCATGGCGCGCACGAGATCCGCCATCGGAACAGCGAGCACGCTCGAGAGTTTGCGGGCCACATCCAGGGAACTGCGGAGCTTTCCGATGTCATCGCCAGGGAAGGCGAAGTAGCGCGGATGGGCCCAAAGGGTGAAGCGCTCCTCATCAAGGGCCACCAGGCTCCCCTGGCGGTCCACGATCGTGCGGCGTCGGCCCAGGGGATTGATGGTCTGGGTCTGAACTGCGCGGGCTCGGTTCAGCAACTCAGGCCCCTGAACCACCTGCACCCAGGCCAACCGCAAGGCCAGGCCGCTGAGGCCAGCTGCCATGAGCAGATACACCGTCCACAGGCGGCGGCTGGGCACCGGGCTGAGGTGCAGCACACGCCTCTGACGCAGGGATGCTTCGCTGCTGCGCGGGGCTGGCCGCCGGCTTTCGAGGCGGTGGACCGCCATCAATAACCCGGCAGGATCTGACGTGGATTCACCTGGGCCAGCAAGGTGTTCAATCCTTCGGTGCTGTTGGAGGTGGGTGGCTCGAGGTACACCAGCTTTTCGCTGGAGGTGGGCTCAAGCAGGGCCGGCTTGCTGGTCATGGCGAGATGGTGCTGCTCCAACACCGCTGCCGATTCTTGAAGACGGTGTTCCAGTCTCTGGGCAGCTTCCAATTTCTGAAAGTTCTGGGTCCATTGACCCTGCCAGTGCAGGGTCAGACCGCTAAGGGCGAGCACGGCGACACCCAAGCCCAGCAGGCCGCCATCAGCCATGCGGTGCAGATTGCCCAGAATGGGCGATTGCTTGTCGGCACGACGGGACGACAGCGACCCCTGAATCAGCTCCAGGGGGCGTGCAGTGGATCGCCGTTGACCCTCCTGGGTCTGTTGCAACGGTGCGGCGACCACGGATGCGTCGGTGAACTGCGCAAGTGAACCACGTGCTCCGTCATGGAGCAAGGGCATCTGTCATGGCTTGAGACTCAAATGCCGACCGGCTACCAGCCCAGCACCACCAGATTGGCGAAGGTGAGTCCGTTCCAGAGGGCGTGCATCAGCACACAGCTGCCCAGTCGTCCGCTCTGCATTCGCAGCCAGCCCAGGCCAATTCCCAGCACCAGCAGCGGAAGCAGTTCTCCCAGACTGAGGTGGGCCACCGCAAACACTGTCGCGCTGAGCAGGATCCCGCCGGTGGATCCAAGCTTGCGGGCCGCCACCGGCAACAGAGCTCCTCGGAAGATGGTCTCTTCAAACAGCGGTGCCAGCACGATCGCCGTGATGCCGAAGCAGGTGAGCGCTGGCACGTTGTGGCTGTTAAGCACCAGCTCCAGCAGGGGGTTGCTGCCGCCCGGATCGTCCAAGAGCTGTCCTTGCAGCCAGCCCACCAGGCTCACCAGCGGCAGCACTATCAGGAAACCTTTCAGGGCCTGACGCAAGCTGCGGCTCAGCGGCAGCCAGCGGAACTGAAGGGTCTCTCCACCTTGGCTTTGGCCCCGCACCATCACCGCAAGGATCAGCAGCGGGCCGGCCATCAGGGCCAAATAGAGGCAAACCACCGTGATGCCTTCCCGCAGTGGGCTGGCGATCGCCAGTTGTTGGAGGACACCCGCTACTACAGGAGCTACCACCAAGGGTGTGAGCAATTCTCCGATCACCACGAAGCCACCGGCGATCAGCAGTACGGCATCGAGTCCACTCAGCAGCGGGCCCTGAAGCTCAGGGGCTTCGGCGGCTTTGCCGCTCCAGTTCAGCCACAGCTCCCGCAGCAGGGCTGCGATGCCCAACACCAGCAACAGAACAGGCAGCACCGTGACCGCTAGCAACTGCTGGGCGGCCTGCCGGCTGGCGGCGGTGGCGCCGCAGGCTTGATCCCCAAGCAGGGCCTCACAGCTCCACTGCCGCAGCAGCCCCCCCTGGGGCAGTGCATCGATCAGTGCTTGGCGCTCTTCTGTTGTTGTGGTTTCGGCGGGCTCTCGGAGGGCTCGGGCCAGGGCAGCCCTGGTGTCATTCCCAGCTGCGAGTGGTTGCAGCAGCGCATTCGCCTGCTCCGTTTGCCCCAAGTGGCGCAGCAGCAGGGCCTGCTCCAGCTGCAGATCGAGCTCAGGAGCGCTGCCGCGTTCCTGGCTCTGATTCAGTTCTGTTCGGATCGCTTGCTCAAGTGTTTTCACAGGGTTGCCTCCCCCCAGGAGCGGTTGAAGTGGGCCGCTCAGCTGTGGTTCTGCCAACACCGCCAGCTCCAGCTGACGTCGGTTGAGGTCGTTGCCGACGGAGGGACGACTCAGGCTGTCGATCAGGCCGTTGAGCCACAGCAGCAGGCTCAGGGCCAGGCTCACGAGCGCCAGGGCCACCTTCCATCCCGGTGCGCCGCCCTCGGGCCTTCCGCCTGGCCTATTGGCTGCTGTCACCCTGCGCCTGCTCCGTGGTGCTGATCAGCGCAGCATCTCACCGCTGCTGTTGTGCTGAAAGCCAACTAATACGATGACTTTTGCTCAAACGTGCGCCTGTGTCACTCCGGATCCTGCTGGTTCGCCATGGCCTGAGCAGCTTCAATCTGGAGCACCGCATTCAAGGGCGCGACGACCTCTCCAGCCTCACCGATGAGGGCGTGAAGCAGGCCTTGGCCACCGGTGAGGCGCTACGGGACTTACCCATCACCGCCGCCTACAGCTCGCCCTTGCGCCGAGCCCACGACACGGCTACCGCGTTGCTGGCCGCCCATGGCGGTGGCCTCGAGCCCACCCTGGATGACGATCTGTTGGAGGTGGATCTCGCCCCCTGGAGCGGGTTGCTCAGCAGCGAGGTGCGCGAGCGCTTTCCGGACGACCACCGCACCTGGACTTTTCATCCCGAACAGCTGGAGCTGCAACGGGCTGATGGCAGGCGCTATGCCCCGATCCCTGAGCTGATGGCTCAGGCTCAGCGCTTCGCTGAGGGCTTGTTGCAGCGCCATGATCCCGCTGCTCCTGCCAACCAGACCGTGCTGGTGGTGGGCCACAACGCGATCCTGCGTTGCCTTTTGCTCAGCCTGCTAGCCCTGCCCGCCTCTGGCTTCCGGAGGCTGCGGCTCGACAACGCCTCGCTGTCGGTGCTGAATCTCAGCGCCGATGCCGATGCCGGCCTGTCGGTGCAGATTGAATCGCTCAACGGCACCACGCATCTGCATCCAGAGGTCTGCGGTAGCGCGCTACCGGCCAAGGGCGCCGGTCCGCGGCTGTTGCTGGTGCGCCATGGGGAAACCGACTGGAATCGCCAGGGGCGTTTCCAGGGCCAGATCGATATCCCCCTCAATGACAACGGGCACGCCCAGGCTGCTGCAGCCGGTGATTACCTGCGTCGGGTGTCATTCCAGCGGGCCTACACCAGTTCGATGTCCCGGCCCCGTCAGACCGCTGAAGGCATCCTGAAGCACCATCCGGGTGTGCCGCTCACCAGCGTGAAAGACCTGGTGGAGATCGGTCACGGCCAGTGGGAAGGCTGCCTGGAGTCGGAGATTTCGGCCAGCTGGGGCGCCTTGTTGGCCGATTGGAAGCGGGCGCCGGAAACGGTGCAGATGCCAGATGGCGAAACCATTCACGATGTTTGGGATCGCTCGCTGCGGGGCTGGAACACCATCGCCTCGAGCCTCCACAGCGATGAAACCGCTCTGGTGGTGGCCCACGACGCCGTGAACAAAACCATCCTTTGCGCGCTTCTGGGCCTCAGCCCCTCCGATATCTGGGCAGTGAAGCAGGGCAATGGCGGTGTCACCGTGATCGATTACCCCCACGGCGCTGATCAGCCGCCGGTTGTGGTTTGTCTCAACCAAACGGCCCATCTTGGGGGTGTTCTGGATCGCACCGCTGCCGGGGCCCTATGACACCAAGCCCGGACCCGCCGTTCTTGCTGCAGCAGGTCCAGTTCCTGGACGCGGAAGGTTCAGAGCCGTCGCCCTGTGATGTGCTGATCAGCGAAGGCCGGCTGGCGGCGATCGGTGCAACCGCCGCAGAGCCTGCCGCAGCCCTTGGCGCTCAAGTGTTGGATGCCCGCGGTTGGCTTCTGGCTCCATCCCTGGTGGATCCCCATTCGCATCTGGAGGATCCGGTGACGGGATCAGCAGAAACGCTCGACTCCCTGGAGCGCTCTGCCCTGGCGGCCGGTTACGGAACGGTGGCGCTACTGCCGCGTGCCCAGAGTTGGCGCGACCGGCCTGAGCGCCTGCAACCTCTGCGACCCTCTAGCCCTCTGCAGCTCTTGCTGTGGGGCAGCTTCAGCCATGGCGCTGCCGGCCAAGACCTCGCCGCCCATGCTGATCAACTGGCGGCTGGAGCGATTGGGCTGGCGGAGGCGGATCAATGCCCTTCGCTAGCGCTGCTGGAGCGAGGGCTCACCCTGGCGGAATGCGGGGCGATGCCGGTGTTACTGGCTCCGCGCGACGCGAGTCTGAGTCAGGGCGGTGTGGTGCGCGACGGCGTGGAAGCCTTGCGCGCAGGCTGGCCCACCGATCCCTCGATCAGTGAAACCCTGCCGCTGCAGAGCCTGCTCGCTATGGCACAACGCCATCCGCAGCGGCGACTGCAGCTGATGAATCTCTCCACGGCCGAAGGGGTGGCCCTGTTGCGCCAGCTGCCCGCCCACCATCGACCAGACACCACCGTGTGCTGGTGGCATCTGATTGCTGATAGCGGCAGCCTCGATCCCATCGCCGAGGGCTGGCGGGTCGTTCCTCCCCTGGGCACTCCAGCCGATCGCGTTGCCTTGCAGCAGGCCCTGGCGGACGGAATCCTCGCGGCGGTAGCCGTGCACCATGAAGCCCTTGATCCAGAGGAGCAGCTCTTGCCCCTCGATCAGCGCAAGCCTGGCGTGGCAGGCCATCGCTTTGTGCTGCCTTGCCTCTGGCAGGAACTGGTGGAGCGGCGTGGCTGGAGTGCAGCGTCCCTCTGGCGCGCCCTCTGTTTTGGGCCGGCCCGGCTGCTGGGCCAGGACCCTCCCCGTCTCGCCGAGGGGTTGACCCGCTGGCTGCTGTTTGATCCTCAGCGCCATTGGTTGGCGGCTGAGGATCCCTGGGGGCCCAGGGCGGCGAATCAACCTCTCAATAGCGCCAGGCTGACGGGGCAGGTCTTAGCTACTGGCCTCAGCCCTGGGCTGGGGCGGTTGCCGGTTTCACAGGGTTGAGCGGATCGGTGCTGTTGAGCTCACCGGCAGTACCCAGCGGCCAGAAGCGCCAGAACGCGCGCCCGATGATTTCGCTCTCCGGCAAGAACGCACCACCTGGCCAGAAGCGCCCGTCCCAGCTGTTGCCACGATTGTCCCCAAGCACCAGCACATGCTCCTGCGGCACGGTGGCATTGAGGGTGCGACAGGGCCCCATGCCCAGTTCATCCACCGGGCAGTAGTTGCTCACGTAGGGCTCCTTGAGGCGCCGGCCATTCACCGTGACCTCGCCGCGAGGATTGATCACCACCCGATCGCCAGCCACGGCCACCACCCGCTTGATGTAGGCATCGCAGGCGGGTTCCTGTAGGCCCGGTACCAGGTTCACCAACGGCAGGTTCACCAGCAGGCAGCGCAACGGGCCCGCCTGATGCGCGGGTTTGAGCACCGGATCGAAATGGTGCGGCGCATGAAACACCACAATCTCCCCGCGCTTCGGCGGACGCTGGCGATAGCTCAGCTTCTCCACCAGCAGCCGATCCTGAATCTGAAGGCCTGGGAGCATGGAGCCCGAGGGGATGTAGCGGGCTTCAATTACCGTCTGCCGCACGCCCAGGGCAACCCCCAAGGTGATCAGCACGCCCCGCCAGAACACCCAGGGGCTTTCCTGCTGCGGATTGGTGTTGCTGTTGTTGGATTGCGGCTCGGCGGCGGACGGTTCTTGGCTGGACAAGGGGTGGTGGTGCCGGCGGCGGGTGCAAGTGAGGCAGATTAGGGCCGTTGCCTCATCGTGAGATGGTTCGTCCGCGCTGGTTGTCGG
>JBIIDQ010000182.1:0-4205 GCA_044238295.1 Vulcanococcus sp. | reverse complement strand
GTGTATGACGTCTTTGGCATGATTCCGCCCCCTACCGAGGCCGATACAGCGGATGTGCACGAGCGCTATCAAGCGATCGTGGCGGGTCAGTCGGCGGGAATCGGTGGTGATCTTTACTATGGCTATCGCGACGATCTATACGAAGCGGTTGGCCACAACCTCAGCAGCCATGGTGTGTCCTCTGATGCGCATGCCATCTCGCTCATACGTGGTCGGTTGGAAGACACCCTGGTGGTCGATCAGCCTGTCGCCTTAGCGCATATCGATGTTGATTGGTATCAGCCGGTGCGAACTTGCCTGGAGCGGATTCTCCCCCGGCTGTCACCAGGAGGAGCAGTGATCATCGATGATTACCATGATTGGGGAGGCTGCCGCAAGGCGGTCGATGCCTACCTGGCTGAGCACCAGGGCCCATGGCTCTGCGATGATTCGGCGGGCTCGCTGAAGTTAACCCGCCCGCGTTAGGGAAGCTCTGAGCACCAAGGTCGCACAGAGTCGCATCTCAGCGACAAACCCCTTGGTGTCGTATCACCCTTGATGCCCCCCCGATGACGGGGAGGGCCAGGGAGCGAAGACCGATCGAAATCTGCGGCCCCTCTTCCCGGTCAAGAGAGTCCCCGACTGAATGCAGGGCCGGCTCCTGACCTGGCCCTATCGGTGCGGATCTCGTGAGATCCTTCTCCTTCAGCGTAGCGAAGACGAAGGACGGGACACTGGAGCTGCCTACCGGGTCACCCACCGACAGCATAACCGTGGCGATCACTCGGTTGGTGAGAGCGAGCAAACGGGCCGAAGGCTGCTGTCAAAATTGGTTAACCTCCACTTTGCCATCGCCCCCCTCAGGGCCTGACCCGAGCCCCGATCCTTGACGAGCTGCCTAATGAATGTCAATCCTGGCAATCATTTTCCTTGGTACAAACAGTCAACTAGGGGCCGCCAGCAACCAATTCCCTTAACACTAGAAAGCCCCTAATTAACGATGGAAAACGAAGAGATCGCGAAAAGTAAATGGAGTCATGAACTGCTGCATCGAGATACGCTCCAGATTGCTGCCAGCACAACAATGCCTCCTCCGATGAGGGGCAATGCATCAATTTTGGTGGGAATAATACCAGAATTTCTAGGCGTCAGAGATCCAACCGTTGCCGCCATCTCGTTTCTTAAAGAAGGTAATCCACTCGTGGAGCGAAGAAACGGTTCGACGATCATACAACAACGAGTCCGACCGCCCAGCTTCTGCATCACACCTGCAGGTACAGGATATGAATATCGCACGTCCGATCCCCATACATCGCTTAACATTGCAGTGACCAGTACTGCGCTAGAAGAATTTGCCTCGCAAGAGATGGGCAAGAGTCAATCAGACGTACGGCTCAAAGAGCGCCTTAACTGTCAGAGTCCAGTTGAAATGATCAATCTTTTCCAAGCTTTTTATCACTTAGTCCGCTCTCCCCGAAAAGGTTCAAGGCTTTATTTCGAAACACTATGGACGCAGATAGCCCTGCAATTGCTGTGGCATCATTCTTCGATCACAGAAGCCCAGCACACCAATGACACAGCCGCATTGTCCTCGAAACGGATGAGCATAGTGATCTCATACTTGCAAGAGAATCTTGGCCTGGATACGAGTCTCTCCGAACTCGCTGCCCTTGTTCATCTGAGCCCTGGTCATTTTTTGCGTGCCTTCAAAAAAGCCACGGGCACATCACCAGGTCAATATAGAATGAACCTGAGACTCAAGCAAGCATGTCACCTGCTGAGAGATAGCTCACTAACAATTACTGAAATTGCGATGACTCTAGGCTTCTCATCAACAAGCCACTTTAGCATGACTTTTGGCCGGAAAATGGGCAAGAGCCCAACGCTTTTTCGCTCTGAGTCTCTAAACAAAACGGACGTAGACACATCTGGGTATCTTGACGCGTCCATTTTTTAGGCCAGGCCACCTCGAGAGATCGCGGTCACCGCCAATGTGGTCTGGGTCAGACGCATCGCCTGACCTATGCCGAGGTGGGATCTGGCGGGATCGAAGGGTTCATTCGTTGAGGCCCCTGGTAACTCATGGCCTGCCCGGCTCAGGACCAAGGTCAGAATTCGCAACAAATAAATGTCGTTTATTTGAAAGCGACAAGCGCATTTACTTGAAAGGCGTCTTACAGCTTCCTCTTTATGCTTTTAGAAGTGGAAGATTGGCCATGCTCTCTAAAGAAAAGGATGCGACGCTTGTCCTGCTTTGTGCTGATCTCCCCCAGATCGACATTCTGACAGCGGCCGTCACGCCTGGGACCCGTTCTCTGAGGATCTCCTCAAAGGAAGACGCTCTTGATCAGATCTCCGCCGAACTGTCGGAACAACCAACAGATAGGCTAGTTTTCGTCTGCCATGGAAAGCCTGGTCAGTTATGCATTGGCAGTGAACCCCTTGATTACACTAGTCTCCAAAAACGTAGAAAGTCGCTTGGTGGGTGGGCGGTCAGCAAGATCGATCTCTATGCTTGCAATGTTGCCCAGGATGCTGCCTTTATTGAAGCTCTATCCAGCATAACCAGCGCTTTCGTTGCCGCGTCACATTCACTGGTAGGCCACCAAAGCCTCGGCGGTTCGTGGGAGTTGACCAATGGCCAATCCAATGACATTCCCATTGATCGTGAAGTACTCGATCAATGGGTGGAAGTGCTTGGGGATGCACCAACTCCGCTGTTCCGCGCTACTTCTGCCAATCCTGGTGAAGCTGAAGCGATCAGCCTCTATCTGGTCAACCAGATGCGGCACTCCCCAGCAACGTGGGCAACACTCTTAGATGTTGATCTGGACAAAGATTTCCGAGGATATCCCGTTCTAGATTTCCTTACGGGAGCCGCAGCCAATATTATCCCAACAGACAGCATCATCTACGATGACAATCTTGCGCTAGCAGCATCCGCCTATGCTGAGGTGCTAACACAGTATCCCTTTCTTGATCACGAACTGCCAGGCGTAGGCCCAGCCGACTCAGCGAACAAAACATACCCGTGGACCCGCGCAGCCTACATGGGCTACCTAGGAGGAAGTGTTACCGAGAATCTGGCAAATAACTTAGGTACGGATGCTGCTGTAGCGGCATTAACAAACGAGCAGAAAGCCCGACTACTAGTAGAACAACTCTTTATTGATGGGGGGGTGCCTGATGGCGGGCATCGCTACAATATCCTGATGGCTGATCATTCGGAAGCCGGCTTCGGCTTTGCGACAGGTCCGCTGCAAGGTGGCTACAGAAATTACTACACAGCCCAGAACTTCGGCACTGAGACGAGTGCCTCTTCCAAGCCGTATCTCACTGGGTTTGTACTCGCCAATGCCGACGGCAATCTGCAATACAATCAAGGTGAAGGTCTGACTGGAGTAACCATCTCCATCACAGACCAGACCGATGGATCAAGCTACACCACCACAACAAGTACCTATGGATATTGGGACTTTCAGGCGACTGGGGGGCATAGCTATACCATCACAGCAAGCGGTGGCAGCTACGTCGGCACCGGGTCCGCCAGCAACGTAATCATTGATGTTGGCGGAAGCAATGGTTACAACAGCCGCAGCATTGACTTTTTCTCCGGCAGAGCCAATGGACGTAATGATTTTGGCATTCCTAGTAATAGTTCACCGACGGGAGGCATCACGATCAGCGGCGATGCAGTTGTTGGACAGACTCTTACGGTCAATACCACAAGTTTGGGTGATGCCGATGGGCTGGGATCTCTCAAGTATAGATGGTATGTCAACGGAATCGAGCTACTCGATGGCTTTGGACTCTCCAGCAATCCCGATGCCTCAGTCAACTCATCAACATTGTTTTTGAGTGGCAAGCTACTAGGCCCAAATGTCGTCCTTGCCACGGAAGGATCCGCCAGTACTCTTGCAACAGGAGATTGGCTTGTCGGCAAGATATTCTCAGTCGTTGTCACGTACACAGATAGCAAGGGGACTCTTGAGGCAGTCGGGAGTGCAAAGACGGCTCCTGTTGTGAACATGACGGTGCAGCAAGCACTCGCCAATCTCAACAATCCAGCAGCCCGTGAGATTTCAATTTCAGACACGGTCGCCAATCTTCTCACTCTTGCCACAGACCTCACAACACTAACCAGCACTCAACTCAATCCCTATCACAAGATCCGGGATTTTCATGCCACTGACAACGCAACGATCAGCGTTGCCGACAACACAAAG
>JBIIDQ010000323.1:0-4206 GCA_044238295.1 Vulcanococcus sp. | reverse complement strand
TCTAGAGCCTCTGGATATATTTCCGAAGGCAAGGTCGTTGTCGGACAATGAAACCATGAAAAAGGTCTTTTCGATCGGTTGAATCCCAACAATAAACTCTTCTTTCCGAACTTCTCCATCGCATACCCTTGTTTCAAGAGCTCTGATTGCGCCGCCGGGCATGCGTGTAAACTCTAAAGTAAATACACCCAATTCTTTCTTGCTGTCGATGGTGTTGGTGATTGAATCAATTGATTCATCAGTGGCTCCGGTGAACGACCTGTAGCTTCCATGCCAATCGCCTTCAACCAGCCATCCGGTGACTTTGTCGAGTCGCGACTTGAATTCTCTTCTATTCTGAGTCTGAGCTTTGCTCCAGGCTTGTAAATTCATTGGTGGATTGGGTGGCTATTTTTAACGTAGATATAGCCCTCAAAGCGTCAGGTCATTGTTGTGAAAGTTCACGACACGCCGTGCTTGAGCTTTCTCGATCGCTCTTTGGCGACTTTTTGCCGTAAATGGATATCGGCTAGTGCTCTCCAGGGATTACATGCTATTGCTGGTCTCGTGTGGGTGTGTTTCTCTCGCCTTTCCTGTTAATCTATTATTATTCTTGCGTTGCTTGTCAGCAATGTCGAGTCAAAAAGTGTTGACTGCCAACTGCTTGGCTCTTGGTTGTAGAGACTCTGAATATCACTCGAGGCTGGATATTGGTTGACTTTATAATTGCTCAGTCTCGTTCGCTGACCCACGACAGCGATTCTGTATCTACAGGAATGCAGGAGTTGAGAGCATCACTGCTCCACCAGGCCAACCGCTCTGCTGAGTGTTGGGATCAAACAGCTCGGCGGTGGCTAGGGCCCCGCTCTCATCCGCTCCACCAGCGATCAGCACCATCCCGTTCGGCAAAGGTGTCGCTGTGTGGCGGTAACGCGGTGTCTGCATGGTGCTCGTTGTGCTGAAGGTTTGGCTGGCGATGTCATACAGCTCAGCAGATGCCAGGGGCTTGACACCGTCAAAACCACCAGCAATCAGCACAGACTTCTGTCCCAGCCTGGTTGCGGTGTGTCGTCCGCGAGCTGTTGCCATGCTGCCGCTGGTCACAAATCGGCCTGTTTCTTTCAGCGAACTCCAGCCACTCCTCAGAAAGCGTTCACTGGAGTTCAAGGGATTTCCTTTGGCTGTCGCGAACCCGCCGGCGAGCAATACCTCTCCCCCAGGTAGCAGTGTGGCTGTTGGGTAGCGCCTGGCGCTTGACATGTCATCGGCCCGAATGAAGCGCTCTGTACTTGGATTGAAAATCTCTGGTGCATTCACAGATTCACCGTTGTAGCCACCGGCCACCAAAATGCTCCCATCACGCAGTCGCGTTGCGGTGGCATTCCGGCGTGCCGTACTCATTGCATCAGTCTCCTTGAAACGGCCAGATTTGGGGTCATAGATTTCAGCTGTTGCAAGCGGTGTATCACCGCTTGCCCCGCCGTAACCACCGGCCACCAGAACACGACCATCCTTCAATCGCGTCACGGTGGGGTTCAGTCGTGCCGTTTGCAATGGTCCAGTCGGAGAGAACATGCCCGTGATCGGGTCGTATAACTCCACCGAAGCGATTGCCGCACCATTGGAATCTTGGCCTCCAACCATCAAGATCAATCCACCACGCAGCCGCACTGCTTCTGCAGCGACGCGTTCTGACGCCATCGATCCGGTTGCTTCAAACAGACCCGTAATGGGGTCGTAGAGCTCCGCGGAGTTCAGCGAGGACTCTGATGCGTCATATCCTCCCGCGATGAGTACGGTTCCGTTGGTGAGAGCAGTTGCTGTGTGGAGTGCTCGTGCACTCTGCATTGACCCAGTCAGGCTGAACGACGCAACTGGCGCAGCCAGTGATACGGCCATAACGGCTTGGCGATGGTTCGGGCTAATGCATCCTATGGCCCACCCGCAACTTATAGAGGCTCCCTCTGCTGTCAACCTTCGATGTCCTCAAGGTTTGACCCGCTATACCTCTCTTGAGTGATCAGCTCGTCATATGTGACTGCCGCTCCATTTGCTGGCTCTCAGTGAACTCGGCTTAATTTGCATCACGCTCTGTGGATTCCTGTCGTTTGGCTGGTGGTGTTTACACCATGATCGTCTTCCTGGAAGCGTTACACGCTTATTGGCTGGTTGTTCTTAGAGCAGCATCTCGGTTTGGTACGTCCTTCTTGTACTGAATAGCTATTCAGTACAAGAAGAGTGGTCTGCCACTTGCTCGAGCTTCGAGTGGCAGATCTTGTTGCGTTTAGGAGCTACGCTAGAAGATCGGTAAATTGGTAAATGCCAAGGCCTATTTCGTCACCAGGTTCGGCATCTTCAAGTTTTCTTTTGTTGTCTTGCGCGGCATTGCTGTGCAGGCTTGAGATACCGAGCCTTATCGTCCGAAATGCCTTCTCTGACACTGGGTCTGATTGGTGATTCCGGTGGAGGCCGCTACAACAGCAGTCGCTTCTACTACTTCCCTGGCAGCGGTTGGCTTCGTAAGAGCTCGACTGGCTATGGCGGTGCCAATGTCAATGTGAATGCCTCCGGCCCTGCTCAATTCGCCGTTGCTGAGCTTGTGCGGAGCAAGCGTCCGGATCATCTGTTGGCCCTTGGCGACTTGGTGTACAACACGGGTGCTAGCACCTTGTTCGACGATGAGGTTGGACGGCTGTTTAATGACTACATGGCCCCGTATCCGCCACCGCGGTTTAGCAACCCCAAGGGGCCTTACCGGAGTCAAGAAGGCAAAGTCGTTTGGCCCTATGACCTCTACGACTTCCCGAATGGATTTCCTAATCCTGAAACTGGAGGTCGCGGCGGTAGCGCTGATGGTGTGAATCGTTTCTGGCCTGCTCCTGGAAATCACGAGTATTACCTCAGGGTTGATGCTTCTGAAACCAATATCAGCCTTGACAACTCTAAGAGTACGATTCCTAATGATGCCATTATTGGTCAGAGCAGCACGGCTGTACCCCTGCCGTATCTGAATTATTTTGGCTGGCAGCAACGTCCTGAACTCGCTCGTCAACCTGGCTTGTCCATCGGCAGTGCCGATGGAACTGGAAACGCTGGCATCTATTACAAGGTGAGTCTTGGTGATGATGGAACAGGACGCCCACTGGTGGATGTGTTCTCCATCGACACAATGCGCCTGCTCATGAATGTGGGAGGCAAATATCCCAAGTTCACTGATGGTTTTGGCTCGAAGGTTGTTTCCCAGCAGCCTGACTACAACCTCGACTATGACCCATCTCTCAGGCCGTCGCCAACCAATTCAGCTTTGACAACGGCTGCCAATAGCACTCTTCCCGGCAATGGATGGAAGCAATTCCGTTGGCTGAAGCGAGAACTGCTCCAATCACGCGCTCGTTGGCAAGTGGTCATGGGTCACCAGCCGATTTACAGCTCAGGTGAGTGGGACGACGGGCAACCCGATGACAACATCAGTTTTCCTGTGCTGCAAAAGTTTCTCTCTGGACTCCCCAGTGGTTCTTTCGACGCTTACGTGAATGGCCATGCGCATTACTACCAGCGCGTTATGGAGAGCAATGATCAAGGGATTGGTGAAGGTATCCCTTTTATCACCATGGGTAATAGCGGTCGTCTTTTGGATACCATCAACGAAACCCAGTATGGCGACAATGTTTACCAGCCGCGCAATTGGGATGGTCGTCTTGATGCCTATATGGGTGTTGGTAACTCGAAGCTCAAGGGCTCTAATCCAGATGGCATTCCTTATTCCACTACGGGTGTTCTCCCCTATCTACTGAACTCTGATCCCATTACCGTTGGTGTCTCTGGAGCTTATGGAGTTGAGGGTGACGACGGTGATCTCATCGGTGTGACTCCTGGTGCTTATGGCTTCGGCTTTGGTGGTGCTTCGCTCAAGGTCAAGCGCCATAGTCTCTTGTACCGCTATGAGCAACCGTCCATTGATGATCCTGCTATTCGTGAGAACCTCGACCAGGCAACGCGCCTCCCAGCCCTTCAGGGTTGGGATGGATTGCTTCCCGATGACTGGCGTCCACGTGATCCTTTGACCGGACTTCGTAGTGCCAGTCTTGAGGATACGGCGCAGATTCGCTTGACTTTTGTCCCCACTGACACTGGCGAAGTGGCCAGTGTCAGTCTTGAGAATGCCGGGTCGGGTTATATGGCATCTCGTGATGGTGGCCATACGGTGGACTTTGAGATCCGAGGCAA
>JBIIDQ010000181.1:0-4267 GCA_044238295.1 Vulcanococcus sp. | reverse complement strand
CTGCACGAGCAGATGGAGCGGTACGCCGAGCGCCTCGATTTCGAGAGTGCGGCCCGGGTGCGCGATCAGCTGCAGGGCATCGACACACTCACGGCCGATCAAAAGATGAGCCTGGGCGACAGCTCCGTGAGCCGCGACGTGCTCGCCCTGGCGGCGGATGACCGGGTGGCGGCGGTGCAGCTGTTTCAGATGCGCGCCGGCAAGTTGGTGGGTCGGCTCGGCTTCACCGCCGATGCCATCGGCATGCCCGCGCAGGAGGAAGGGGCCGGAGGGGATCTGCCCCCATCGCCGCAACGCACCCAGGCCCTGGGCCGCATCCTGCAAACGGTGATCGAGGAGCACTACAGCCAGGTGGAGCCGGTGGAGATTCCGCCGGAGCTGCTGCTGCAGGTGGCCTTGCCTCAGCAGCCATTGATTGAAGAGTGGTTGAGTGAATTGCGGGGCCGCAAGGTGAAGCTCGCCGTGCCGCAGCGCTCCCAGAAGGCGGATCTGATCGAGCTGGTGATGCGCAATGCCAGCTATGAGCTGGAGCGGGCTCGGCGTGCCAGCGAGCAGAACCTCTTGGCCACCGAGGATCTGGCCCAGCTCCTGGAGTTGCCTACGCCGCCTCGCCGGATCGAGGGGTACGACATCAGCCACATCCAGGGCAGCGATGCGGTGGCCTCCCAGGTGGTGTTCATCGATGGTCTGCCGGCCAAGCAGCACTACCGCAAATACAAGATTCAGAGCAGCTCCATCCGCGCCGGCCACTCCGACGACTTCATGGCAATGGCGGAGATCATGCGGCGCCGTTTCCGCCGTTGGTCGCAGGCCAAGGCCGAAGGCGCCGATCTGCGCGAACTACGCCGGGCCGCTGGCAGCGCGCTCCATACCGGTGGGCTCAACGACTGGCCCGATGTGGTGATGATCGACGGCGGTAAGGGCCAGCTCTCCGCCGTGATGGAGGCCCTGCGGGAGCTGAATCTCGACGAGGAGCTGGTGGTGTGCTCCCTTGCTAAGCAGCGCGAGGAGGTGTTCGTGCCCGGTGCCAAGCAACCGCTGGAGAGCGAACCGGAGCAACTGGGGGTGCAACTGCTGCGGCGGTTGCGGGATGAGGCCCACCGGTTCGCCGTGAGCTTCCACCGTCAACAGCGGGGGGAGCGGATGAAGCGCTCCCGTCTTTCGGATATTGCGGGCCTGGGGCCGAAGCGGATCAAGGAGTTGCTGGCCCATTTCCGCTCCATCGACGCCATCCAGCTGGCCAGCGTGGAGAGCCTGGCGGCCGCCCCGGGGATGGGGCCGGCCCTGGCGCAGGCGGTGTGGGATTACTTCCATCCCGATGCCAGTACCGGTTCCTCGGAGTTGGAGGCTGCACTGGAGAATGAGGTTCCGCTGGAGCTGGCCGGTTGAAGAGGATCCACTCCGGACTGCCAGCGCTGTTGTTGGCTCTGTGCATGGCGCTGGGGATGGCCGCGCCGGTGTTGGCCGCGCCGGGCCTGTGCGTGGGGCCGATTTGCGGGGATGAGATCACCCGCAGCGCCAAGCACCACTTCCAGCTGCGCATGCGGGTGAGCGACCAACTGGGCCATCGGGAGCGCCTCACCGTGGACTGTCGAACCGGTTCCCTCAGCCCCGCTGCCGGCCTGGTGGAGCGGGGCTATGCCGCAGCCCTGGCCCGCAAGGCCTGCCGGTTGGCCGGTGAAGCGGCGGCTTGAGTTCGATAGCGCCATGACGATCGGCATCTGGATCCTGGGCGATCAGCTCAACGGCGAGCAGGCGGCCCTCGCCGGGCTCAACCCTGGTCAGGCGCGGGTCTTGCTGGTGGAGAGCAGCTCCGTGCTGCACCAGCGGGCCTACCACCGCCAGAAGTTGGTGCTGGTGTGGAGCGCGATGCGCCACTTCGCCGCCGAGCTGCAGGAGCAGGGCTGGCGCGTGGATCACCTCGAAACCGAGAGCTTTTCCGCGGCTGTGTGCGGATGGATGGAGGCGCACGGCATTCGGGAACTGCGGGTGATGGAGCCGGCCGATCGCGGCTTCCGCGCGGCCATCGAGCGGTTGCAGCTGCCGGTATTGCTGGTGTGGGTGCCCAGCAACGCCTTTCTCTGGAGCCGCAGCGACTTCGCCGAGTGGGCCTCCGGCTACAAGCAACTGCGCCTGGAGCTGTTTTACCGGGAAAGTCGCCGCCGCTTCGGCGTGCTGATGGAGGGTTCGGGCAAGGCCGCTCAGCCGCTTGCCGGGCAGTGGAATTTCGATGCCGACAATCGCAAGCCTCCGCCGAAGGGCCTCAAAGGCCCGCAGCCGCTGTGGTTTGAGCCGGACGCGATCACTCAGGCGGTGATCGCCAAGGTGCGCAGCCTTGATGAGCAGCGCCAGGCAGCTGGGCATTCACCCTTGCCTGGGGATCTGGAGCCGTTCCGTTGGGCCGTGACCCGGGTGCAGGCGCTGGAGGTGCTGGAGCACTTCATTGCCACGCGCCTGGCGGGGTTCGGGCCCTACCAGGACGCGATGGTGACCGGAGAGCCCACGCTCTGGCATGCGTTGCTTTCGCCCTATCTCAACCTTGGCTTGCTGCATCCGCTGGAGGTGATCCGCCGGTTGGAGCACTCCGGCCTCGAGCAGCAGGTGCCGCTGGCTGGGTTGGAGGGGGTGATCCGCCAGATCCTCGGCTGGCGTGAGTACACCCATGGCCTCTACCAGTGGTTTGGCCCCGACTATCCGGCGTTGAATCACTTCGAGGCTGAGCAACCGCTGCCAGCCAGCTTTGAGCAGTTGGGCGGCAGTGGCCTGCGCTGCCTCGACACGGTGTTCGCCGAGCTGCGCAGCAGCGGCTACGCCCACCACATCCAGCGGTTGATGGTGCTCGCCAATTACGGCCTGATCGCAGGCCTCAACCCCCAGGCCCTCACCGCCTGGTTCCACCGCATGTTTATCGACGGCCACGACTGGGTGATGCAAACCAACGTGATCGGCATGGGTGTGTTCGCCGATGGCGGCCGGCTGGCTAGCAAGCCCTACGCCGCCAGTGGCAACTACATCAAGCGGATGAGCAGCTACTGCCAGGGCTGCCGCTACGACGTGAAACAGCGCCACGGTGAGCGGGCCTGCCCGTTCAACAGCCTCTACTGGGATTTCCTGGCGCGCCATCAAGAAAGCCTGCGCCGCAATCCCCGCATGGCCCTGGTGATGAAGCAGCTGGAGAAGCTGCCCGCTGAGGAACTGGAGATGATCCGCGCCGCCGCGGAGCGCCACCGCCGCGAGATGGCTGCTCACGAAATGGTTGCAACGGTTGCTTGACAGGGGCAGCGCTGCAGCGGATCCTTTGGCAGCCACTACATCTGGATCGATGAACCAGGACACCACCACCGCTAGTGCAGAGACGGCCGAGGTGTGTGCCCTGGATGTGGAGCTGCCGATCGATCTCGCCCGGGCTGTGGAGGGCTATGTGGCCCAGCGGCCCCATCTGGATCCGGGTCGCCTGCTGCAGACCGCCCTGGCTCAATTTCTGGTGCAACAGGGCGGAGCACGCCCTGAAGTGCGCGAGCTCTACCTTGATGGCCTGTTCGGTACTGGACTGTGATCGCCCTGGCAGCACTGCCCCCTGAGGCCTACCTCTGGTTCAAGACGCTCCACATCGTGGGCGTGGTGGTGTGGTTCGCCGGGCTCTTCTATCTGGTGCGTCTGTTCATCTATCACCGAGAAGCCGAGGAGCTTGAGTCGGTGTTGCGGGAACCATTTCAGGCCCAGTACGGCTTGATGGAGAAGCGATTGGCCAACATCATCACCACCCCCGGCATGGTGGTGGCGGTGACCATGGCCGTTGGACTGCTCGTTAGCAATCCAGCATGGCTGCAGCAGGGCTGGATGCACGCCAAGCTTGGGTTTGTGGTGGCGCTACTGGCCTATCATTTTTTTTGCTACCGGCTCATGGGGCAGCTCCAGGAGGGAACCTGCGGTTGGAGTCCCAAGCAGCTCCGTGCCCTGAACGAGCTACCAACCCTGCTGCTGGTGATCGTAGTGATGCTGGTGGTGTTCAAAAACCAGTTCCCGACAGGTGCCGCCACCTGGTTCATCGTGGCCTTGGTGGTGTTCATGGCGGCCTCGATTCAGTTTTATGCCCGCTGGCGGCGGCTGCGTGCTGAACGCGACACTGCCACTGGCGCGGCTTAGGTCTGTGATGGCTGCTCACCCGCTACGCGCGGTTCTCGAGCAAGTGCACCCGGATAGCTGTCCTTCCATTCTCAACTTTCACTGCCACACCACGTACAGCGACGGGAGCCTCCGCCCGGAA
>JBIIDQ010000180.1:0-4274 GCA_044238295.1 Vulcanococcus sp. | reverse complement strand
GGCGTGTAGAGACCGTAGGGAAGACTGGCCACAACATCTTGCAGTTGGGCGGCCTCCAGAGCCTCCCAAACTCGATCCTGATCGACACCAGCTGGATCTTCCGCAAAGGCAATATTTTCTAAAACACTGCCCCGGAGAAAAGAAACAATCTGAGGAACATAAGCACAACAGGATTGCCAGGCCCGCATGTCTTCAGGCTCAACAACCAGCCCGTCGATTTCCAATGCGCCTTGCTGCGGCGTCAGCAAACCAAGCAGCAGGTGAGCGGTTGTGCTCTTACCACTCCCGGTGGAGCCCACGAGTGCCACCCGCGATCCAACTGGAATCGTGAGGTTGAGACCCGTGATCACCGGTTCATCGCGACCTGGATAGCAATAGGTGACGTCGTGAAGACGGATGGTTCGCCGAGGCCGAATCCCCTCTGGGCTGATGCCTTGGGAGGCCAACCCGAGTGCCATGCCTGAAGGGGTTGGCAGGTCAAGGAAACCAAGCACACTGGTGAGATTGGGCAGCGAGGCGCGCAGGCGGGTGACCGCCTTGAAGAGCTCGTTCATCGCCGGCGTAATCCGCTGGGAGGCCAAGGCCAGAGTGGCCAGAAATGGAATGATCTGCTTGAGATCGCCCACCTTCCCGTCACCGAGCAAAACTGGAAAAGCTCCAAAGGAAAAGATCAAGGTGATGCCAACCGGCTCAATGATCTGCTTCGGCAAATTGGGCAGAAAATTGTTAAGCGCTTCGACCCGCTTAGCTTTTCGAGAATCAATGCTAAATGCACGCCTAAAAAAGGGCTCTGCTGATGAGAGATGGATCTCACGAATCACATTCATCGACTCAAAGAATCCCTGCTTCATCGAAGAGGCGAGCCGGAGCTTTTGCGCTGAAACCCGCCGAAGAAATGGTGTCAAAAGGATGGAGAATCCACCGTAAGCGATAACGAGGCACGCAAATAGCGCCATCGCGTACCAACGGCCCACATAAAGCAAACCTATAAACAGAAAGAAGACCGTGAACAAAGAAGCCTGAAATTGAAGCAACGGTGCAAAAACACCTTTGACGACCTGGGTGACATTGGTGAGCAGCTGAGTTGCCAGCTTCTTATCATTTTTCCCGATATGAAATTCGTAGGGCTGCGATAAGATCCTGGCGTAGATTGTTTCAGTGAGCCAAAGCCAGAGTTGTCCAGTGGTTCGCTCCTGCCAGCCGAGCACCACGAGCTTGGACAAGGATCGAAACCAGGAAAACGCAATGAATAAACCAATCAGCCACAACGTCTGATCAAGGCGATCACCTTTGAGAAATGGCAAAGCAGGAATGCCCTGCCGCAACCTGGTGCCCAGCAAGGTGGACATCATCCAAGCCACAACCGCAATCGATGCCGCATCAAAGATGCCCGGCACGATGGAAATGGGCAGAAGCACAAGAATGCGACGACGCAATCCAGGCGGCAACTGACCGGCCAACTGGATCACTTGCTGCAGCGTCTTGCTTGGAAGCTGCGCCATCCAGCGGGACTGCCTCTTACTGCTCACAACCTATGTGGCGCAGGCGAGAGCCATTGGCAGCGCGAGGCCAGCCAGCGAACCGATTGCCCCAGGGATCAGCCCTCGGCCAAAGGAATGGCCTGCTCCTCCAACTGGAGCAGCTGATCAAAGCTCGGCGACTGGTTTTGCAGCTCTGCCACGCTGCCGTAGGCCTTCACCACGCCGTCGACCAACTCCACAATCCGATCACAGCGACTGACTGTGGTGAGCCGATGCGCCACCACCAAGGTGGTGCAGCGACGACCCACGAGCTCGAGGGCATCAATCACCTCTGATTCAGTGCGGTTATCGAGGGCACTTGTGGCTTCATCGAGCACCAGGAACCCGGAACGGCGGTAGAAGGCGCGGGCCAAGGCCAACCGCTGACGCTGACCGCCCGAAAGGCGCAAACCATCATCTCCCACCAAACTCTGCAAGCCTGCAGGTAGCTGAGACACAAAATCATCCAGCTGGGCTGCCTCCAAGGCTTCCCAGACCCGATGCTCATCCACAGCATCGGGCACCTCGCCAAAGGCCACATTTTGCAGAACAGTGGCATTGAGGAGATGAATCGCCTGCGGCACGTGCGCGCAATTGGCCTGCCAGGCAGGCACCTCAAGATCCTCAACCGCAATGCCATCGAGTTCGAGGGCCCCTTGCTGGGGACTGAGCAAGCCGAGCAACAGATTCGCGATCGTGCTCTTACCGCTACCGGTGGTCCCCACCAGCGCCACCCGCGCACCAACCGGAATGGTGAGATCCACCCCTCTGAGCACCCACTCATGGGACTGGGGATAGCGAAACCAGACATCGCGCAAGCGCACAAAATGCCGGGGTGCGACCCCAGCTGGCGAGGGAACCCCAGGAGACTGCAGCGTTGGCCGGTCGGCCGGGAGAGCCAGTAGCTCCACCACATCACCAAGCAGGGGTAGGGAACCCCGGATCTTGGTCATCGCCCGAAAGGCATCCTGAAGCGGAGGCGTGAGCCGCAGCGCCGCCACAGAAATCGTGGCCAGAAATGGAAGGATATTTTGAATCTGCTGAGGGTTCCCGCTCAGCAGGGCCGGCAGCGCTCCAACCGCAAAGATCATCGTGATCCCCAGCGGTTCAATCAAGCCTCTCGGCAACTCAGGCAGCCATTCAGCGATCCAGATGCTCTGCCGCGATTGCTCGCTGGAACGCCCGAACAGCGACTGAAAGTAAGGCTCAGAACTGGTGAGCTGAATATCACGAACCGAATGAATCGATTCCAGCAAGAGCTGAGAGGATTGCCCCTCCATCGACACCCGAACAGCACTGGCACGGCGCAATCGAGGGGTAACGGAAACAGAAACAACGACATAGGCCAGCACCAGACCAACCACGAGGGCTACAGACAGCCAACGGCCCACCCACAGGATTCCAACCGACAGCAACACAATCGAAGCCAAGCCACTGATCAACTGCAGCATTGGCGTGATCACATTCACAGCTAGGTGATTGAGATTGGCCAACACCCTGGAGCTGAGTTCTGCCGAACCCGTTTCCAGATGAAACGCAAAAGGCTGATGGAGCAAACGGGCATAGATCAAGTCGGACAGATCGCGCCAGATCCGTGCGGACAGCCGTTGTTGACGAAGCCTTAATCCCAACTTGGCGGCGGAAGCCAACCAGCAGAACAGCACAAACAGACCGATCATCCACAGGCTCTGACTCACGGGATCAGAACCAACGGGTCGAAGACCTGGCACCAGGCTGCCCAGGTCGTTTCGCACCAACGATCCAGTGAGTTGGGCAATCAGCCAGACGCACACGAGGTCGACGACCCCGGGCAGCAGCGAGAACGGCAACAGCGCCTGAACAGCCCTTAAGCGCTGCGGCGGCAACAGGCGGAACAGCCGCCGCAGCTGATCAAGGGTCTGACTGCGCATGCCTGAATTATCGCTTTGCTGCGCTGAGGCGATTCCTCAAAACCCAGACGGGTCCAGAGATCCGATTCACCAAGGCCTGCCGAAGCCGCAGCCACCACAACCAACGAACAGGCGGCGGTTGCAGGGGCTCGGCGCCAGCGGCAAGGCGATCCCAGTGCTGGTCGATCACCACCAGGGCCTCGCGCCATCGGGTGAGCAGAGCCTGCTCAGAGCAAGCGCGAAGGAGCGGATCGAGCGCCTCAGGAGCCGCACGCCACGCGCCTGGCTCCCCCACCGCCGCCGTGATCCGCTCGAGATCACCCGCCAACGTGCCTGCGCCTAGCTGATGCCCCACCAGGCCGGGATCCAAGTTGTCGGCGAGGGCATGGTTGAAGCTGCTGAACACCACACAACCACAGGCCAGGGCCTCGATCGGTGGGAGTCCAAACCCTTCGGACACCCCGCGACCACGCCAGTAGGGAGCGGAGTCGTAGAGCACCACCGTGGCGCTGTTGAACAGATCCACCAGGTCGTCGACCCAGCCGCTCTGCACCTCCACCCGCAGGCCACGCTGCTGCAGGGCAGGCACCAGCTGCTCCAACACGTAGGCACTCGACTTGCGGCGCTGCACCAACACATCAATGGGCCGGCGCTCTTGGCTCAAGCGGGCACCGCGCTCGAGCCACATGGGCTCCAGAGCATTGGGCACCAGCAGCAGGGGATTGCGGGGGGCTCGATCCCCCCAATAGCCCAGGGTGTTGCGGCTCACCGCCAACACAGGCACTCCCGCCGGCAGGTCAAAGCCGTAGCCACTGCTGTGGGCGTGATACGCCGTCGGTCTGCCCTTGAGGCGACGCAACAGCCA
>JBIIDQ010000179.1:0-4297 GCA_044238295.1 Vulcanococcus sp. | reverse complement strand
CCCCTGCCAGTGAAACTCGGTGCCAGCCTCCTCAACGCTGTTGCAATAGAGGATCCAGGCCAGCACCCGGTGCACAGGCTCGGTGGCTTCATCGCTGATCGTCCAGTCGCAGTGCCAGCGCTTGAATCCCTCGCCAGGCGCATAACGCTGGAGATTGAAGATCGGATTTACAAACAGCTGCTGCTCAGGGCAGCACTCGCGAAACAGCGGCCGCTCCTGCAAGTAACGCTCCAGGCCGGCACTCACCCCCCGCTGAATCACCTCCGCCAGGGCAAACGCTTCCGGATCGGAGCGATCGATCGCCACCAAACTGATGTCGGTCGACACCTTGGCCGGCTCGCCTCCGCCAGGCCCGAAAGCCACGCCAGGGCGCTGTAGGTCGCTGCGGCGCTCGAAGAAAGCCATCACGCCATCGGCCAGGGCCTCATAGCCGGCGTTGCGGTAGCGGCCAATCAGGTCCATCAGCGCTGCTCCAACCAGGGGATGGCCACGAGTGCATCGAGGCGCTGCCAACGCGCTTGGTCGGACGGCACCATCGCCGCCAGCCCCACCTGCTCGAGAGCCTGGGCGATCCGCTCGTTCTGCAGCACCTCTTCAGCCGGCCCCTGAGGCAACACCAGCAGCTGCTGTTCCGCGGGATCAGCCATCAACTGCAGCTCGAAATCAGCCAACTCCCGCTCAAAGAACACCCGCCGCAACCGCCCCATCTGCAAGGCACCCATCGCCTCAGCGAAGGCCTTGAGGCCACTTTCATCACCACTGCAACCGCAGTTGAGGGCAAGCCAGATCAGCAATTTGGCCCAGCTCTCCGCCGTCCAGAGGGGCTGAAAACTATCGCGGTGCTGACGCACCAATTCCGCCAGGGCGAAGTCCACCAGGGTGGCCTGAAGGGCCAGCGGGTCAGGGGATGCGGTCGTCATGGTCACCATCTTCCCCACCGGCCGGCAGACTGCAGACAGCTCGCCCGCGTCTGCGATGGCCCTGGACTTCAACGATCCCGATCTGGAGTTCTCCGATCTGGTGTACGCCTACCAGAGCTGGGTGATGGCGGTGATCAACGATGAAAAGCTGGAGGGCGACAAGCTGCTCACCGATGACATCGCTGATGAGGCCATGAGCGCCATGCGCTTTTTGCCCGGCGAGGTGACCGCAGCGATCGAAACCAGCCTGGCCCGCGTCTACGACGTGGATCCCGACGAACTCGCCAGCCTGCTCTTCCCCGAAGACTGACCAACGGGCCATGCCTGACTCCAGCTATCTGCTCGGCACCCATGCCGAGGAGCTGGAGCGACTGCGCTTGCAGCATCAGCTCTGGCTTCCTTCCGCCCAGGCAGCCTGGGAGCGGGCGGGTCTTAAAGACGGTGACCACGTGCTGGACCTAGGCGCCGGACCAGGCTTTGCAGCCATGGATCTGGCGCGGGCCGTGGGCCCTACTGGGCGCGTCGTTGGCCTTGAGCTCAGCGCCGACTATGTGACGGCCGGCCGGGCCCTCGCCAATGCCGCCGGGCTGCCTCAGCTGGAGCTGAGGCGGTGCAACCTACTGAAGGATCCCTGGCCTCAGGAGCGTTTCACGTTGATCTGGTGCCGCTGGGTGGCGATGTTTCTCTCGCCGCTTGAGCCCCTACTCGAGGGGATCGAGCGGTGTGTCGAGCCAGGCGGCGAGGTGCTCATTCATGAATACGTGCACTGGGACAGCTTTGGCCTCCACCCGCAGGGGCAGGCCATCGCACGCTTTGGCAAGGCCTGCCAGGACAGCTTCCGGCAGGCAGGTGGAGATCCGGATGTGAATCGCCGGCTACCAGCGCTGCTCGCGGCCAGAGGCTGGCGGATCGAGAACTTGAACCCATTGGCGGTTGTAGGAGGCCACAACTCCATGGCGGCTCAGTGGCTGCAGAACTTTGTGGCGGTGTACGCACCGCGGCTCGAGCAGCTGGGCCTGTGGACCAGCCGGGATACAGCCGAGGCTCAACGCGAAATCGCTGAAGCCGCCACGGATCCCGGCAGCTTTTGGATGGGGCCAACGCTGCTGGAGCTGAGAGCGGCACGATGAGCCAACCGCTTCCCTTGGGCGATGGCCTGGACCTGCAACGACATTCCGGATCAAGCCGGCCGCACGGCTCTCGTTACCGGCGCTAACAGCGGCCTGGGCCTGGAAACGGCCCGGGCCCTCAGCGCCCAGGGGGGCCGCGTGGTGCTGGCCTGTCGCACCCAGGCCAAAGCCGAAGCCGCCTGCCAGCAGCTGGCTGCAGACAGTCGCGGAGAACTGATCCCTCTAGCGCTTGACCTGGCGGACCTCCAGAGCGTGCAGCAGGCAGCCGACACGGTGCGTGAACGCTGGAGTGCGCTGGATCTGCTGATCAACAACGCCGGGGTGATGGCCCCGCCCCGCGTGCTCAGTGCACAAGGGCTGGAACTGCAATTTGCGGTGAATCACTTGGGCCATTTCGCCCTCACCCAACGGCTCCTGCCACTGCTGCAGGAACGACCGGGGGGGCGCGTAGTGCACGTGAGCTCAGGCGCCTCCTACTTCGGGCGCATCAGCTTCGATGACCTACAGGGAGACCGGCGCTACGACGCCTGGGCCGCCTACGCCCAGAGCAAGCTCGCCAACGTGATGACCGCCCTGGAACTGCAACGGCGGCTCCAGGCCCAGGGCAGTGGGGTGCTCTCCATCGCCGCCCATCCAGGGCTCGCCCGCACCAACCTGCAACCCACCTCGGTGGCAGCGCGGGGCTCAAAGCTGGAAGCCTTGGCTTACAAGCTGATGGATCCGCTCTTCCAGAGCGCTGCCATGGGCGCCCTGCCCCAGCTCTATGCGGCCACAGCGCCACAGGCCGAACCCGGAGGCTTCTACGGACCAGGCGGCCTCGGCAATCTCAAGGGCTACCCGAAGGCCTGCCGGATCGCACCCGCCGCGCTGGAGAGCGAAGCCTGCTCTCGGCTCTGGAGTGTGAGTGAGCAGCTCATCCAGCGCTGAAGCGGGAGCGAACAAGACGGACTGACGGGGAATGCTCCGCAAAGCTCACTCGACCAGACCATGCCCACTCAGCCCACTCCGGCACAGTCAGCGCCGCAACAATCGCTGCTCGAGGTGTTGCGCGCCCCTGCCCCCGACGACTGGCTGGGCCCGCTGCGGGCCTGGCTCAACCTCTGCCGCCAAGGCATCGATCCCCAGGAGGCCTGGCAGCGGCTGCGGGGGTGAGCCCGCACGGCGAACATGGAGAGGCCCAGCTTGCACATTCCATGGAGCCCACCTCTGGGTCAGTCAGTGGACCGCGCTGGTTTGTAGCGGGTGACGTGGATGGCTTCCTGGGGCTTGGACTCGACAACCTGATCCAGATCCTGCTGATCCTCGGGCTGTGCGCCGGGGTTCTTGGCTATCCAAGCGAGCTACTTCTGGGCACGATCCTGCCTGCCACGGGCATCAGCCTGCTGCTGGGCAACCTGGCCTATGCCTGGCAGGCCTATCGGCTGGCGAAAGCCGAAGGGCGCAGTGATCGCACCGCCCTGCCCTACGGCATCAACACGGTGAGCCTGTTCGCTTATGTGTTTCTGGTGATGCTGCCGGTGAAACTGGGCGCCCTCGCCAGTGGTCTGAATACCGAGGCCGCGGTGCGGCTCTCCTGGCAAGCCGGAATGGTGGCGTGCCTTGGTTCTGGCCTGATCGAGGCGGCGGGTGCCTTCTGCGCCCAGCTCCTGCGTCGCTGGTTGCCACGGGCGGCCCTGCTCTCCACCCTCGCGGGCATTGCCCTGGGCTACATCGCGCTGGGATTCCTGCTGCGCACCTACGCCCAACCGGTGGTGGGCCTCACGGTGCTGGCCCTGATCCTGGTGACCTACTACGGAAAGCTGCGCCTGCCGATCCCCGGCGGATTGCTCGCCGTACTGGTGGGGATCGCCCTCGCTTGGGGTCTGGGCTTGATCCGCCTGGATCCGGTGCTCTGGGATGAGCAACTGCGCCAGGTCGGTCTTCGTCCGCCGCATCTGGAGCTGGGGGCGCTCTGGCAGGCCCGCGGACAACTGCTGCCCTGGCTAGGAGTGATTGTTCCGATGGGGCTGTTCAATCTGCTGGGCTCCCTGCAAAACATCGAAAGCGCTGAGGCTGCCGGCGATCGCTACCCGGTGCGCAGTTCGCTGCTGATCAATGGGATCGGAACCATCGCCGCCGCTGGTCTTGGTGGCTGCTTTCCCACCACCCTCTACATCGGCCACCCGGCCTGGAAAGCCATGGGAGCCCGCATCGGGTACTCCTGGATCAATGGCCTGGTGATGGGCGGGGCTTGCCTGCTTGGGTTGT
>JBIIDQ010000178.1:0-4314 GCA_044238295.1 Vulcanococcus sp. | reverse complement strand
GGTGCCATCGGCGTTCACCGGAACGGTGAGTTGGTCAGCGGTCCACTGGGCAGCCTGGGCGGGGGCCGCCAGGCCCATCAGCAGGGCAAGGGGCAGAACCAGCACCCGGGCCAGGGTCCGGAGAGCAGAAGAGAAGGAAGAGGCCATCGAAAAAGCCGGCAAGGTGGCGGTTGAAACCGCGCCAGAGCCCTTGTATCACGGCCAACGGGCCTGCTGGCTGCCTAGGCCGTTGGCACTCACGAACTGTTGCAGCCTCAGCTCTCGTCCGCTGTCACCTCCACGGTCAGGAAGTCTTTGGCCAGTTCGGTGTTGGGGAAGATCGCCCGGGCTTCGTTGAGCAGATCGTCGGGGGTGACGGGATTGCCCGGCACATAGCGGGGGCTGAGGTGGGTGAGCATCAGCTGTTTCACGCCGGCGGCCAGGGCTGTTTGGGCGGCCATGGTGCTGGTGGAGTGCTGCCGGGCAAAGGCCATCTCGGCCTCGGCGTGGGCGAACGTGCTCTCGTGGATGAGTAGATCGGCCCCTTGGGCCAGTTCCACGGCCGCTTCACTGAATACGGTGTCGGTGCAATACACCACGCTGCTGCCCTGACGCTCCGGCCCGCAGAGGCTGGAGCCGTTGATGATTCGGCCGTCGTTGAGAACCACCTCGCGTCCGGCTTTCAGGTCGGCGTAGATCGGGCCCGGTGGGATGCCGAGGGCGCGGGCCTGGTCCACATCGAACCGCCCGGCCCGCGGCTTCTGATCCACTCGATAGGCGTAGGCGGGAATGCGGTGGATCAGCTTGGTGCAGCGCACGGTGATGTCGTCGTCATCGAGCAGCAGTGCGCCGCTGCTGGCGGCCTCCTTGACGCGATGGCTGCGCAGCGGGTAACCGATGCGGGTGGATGAGGTGCGCAGCACACCTTCCAAGTAGTCCCGAAGGGGATCCGGTCCATAGAGATCGATGCCGGTGCAGGTGCCCGCCAGCCCCAGGCTGGCCAGCAGGCCCGGAAGGCCGAACACGTGGTCCCCATGCATGTGGGTCACGAACACGCGCCGCAGCTGGCTGACCCGCAGATCGCTGCGCAGAAACTGATGCTGGGTGCCCTCACCGCAGTCGAACAGCCAGAGCTCCGCGCGCTGCGGCAGGCGCAGGGCCACGGCTGAAACATTGCGGCCCCTGGTGGGGACGCCAGAGCTGGTGCCGAGGAAGGTGACCTGCACGGCCGGCCGGAGGCTCCCCGGTGTGACTGATCTGATCGTGCCATGCCGCAGCGGGAGGGCACTGGCGGTTCGTGCAGTCGCTCGTCACAATGATCTGCCCTGCCTGCCTGGTCTTCGATGGTGCGCCTGCGCAGCTTCCCCCTGGGATCGATCACCCTCACGGCCGCACTGCTGATGCCCCAGGTCGTGTTGGCCCGTGCGGCGCAGCCCCCGGCCAGCAGTGCTGTTGCCGATCCGGTGCTGCGCGTGCTGGTGTTTCAGGGCGAGCAGATTCGGCTGAGGCCTGCCATGGCTGCCGCAGGGTTGAGGTTGCGCGATGCCCAGGGCCGGGTGCTGGAGGAGTTCAGCGGCCAGGTGGTGCTGCAGGCGGAGCCAGTGAACGGTTGGTTGCGGCTCAGCCGCCCGGATGCTGCCGATTCAGAGCAGTGGCAGGCCCGGGAGATGTGGCTCGATGCGGTAGCCGGCGCTGAGGAGAGCGATCCTGGGCTGTGGCTGGGGCAGCGGCGCTATCGCGGCCGATTCCAGCTGCGGCTTGAGGCGGGTCGGCTGCAGGTGGTAAATCACGTGCCCTTGGAGGTTTATCTCCCCAGTGTGGTGGGCAGTGAGATGCCCGCCAGTTGGCCCCTGGAGGCCCTGCGCGCCCAGGCGGTGGCGGCGCGCACCTATGCGCTCAAGGGCCGTAAACCTTCGGCTCTGTTCGATCTGCAAGCCACCACAGCCAGCCAGGTCTACAAGGGTGTTGAGGCGGAAACGCCCTCCACCCGGGCCGCTGTTGAGGGCACCCGCGGTTTGGTGCTCACCTACAACAACGCACTGATTGATGCGGTGTTCCACAGCAGCAGTGGTGGCAACACCGAGAGCAGTGGCGACCTCTGGCCGCGGCAGCTGCCCTACCTGGTGAGCGTGCCCGATTACGACAACACCTCCCCGGTGAGGGATTGGCGCCAACCCCTCGATCAGACCAAATTGCGCCAGGCCTTCCCGGAGCTCGGCGGCGCCCTGGGGATTGATGTGGTGTCCACCACGCCCACCGGACGCGTGCGGCAGGCACGGGTGGTGGGCCCCTCCGGCCAGCTGGCGCTCACTGGCGCTCAGTTGCGTTCGCGGCTCGGTCTGAAGAGCACCTGGGTGCGTTTTGAACTGGTGCCGACGACGATGCCATTGACAGGAGAACCGACGTCTCTAACGCCGCCGCCGCCAGTTGCTGCTCTCACCTTGCCCGCCCCCTCGGCCGCAACTGATGAGGCCGTGCAACTGGTGGCTGTGGGCCGCGGCTTTGGCCATGGGGTGGGGATGAGCCAGTGGGGTGCCCTGGCGATGGCCCAGCGCGGTGACACCTTTGCCACGATCCTGCGTCACTACTACCGGGGCACCGCGTTGCAGCCCTACGGCGAGCTGGCGCGCACCGCCAGTGCTGAGCGAGGCTTGGGCAACAACGATCCCCAGGCCTTGGCTGCTTCGCCTTGATCGGTTCTTCCGCGTCCCTGAGCGCACTGTCTGGGCGCGGTCGTCTACGGGTTGAGCCAGATGTGGAGGCCGTGGCTGCGGTGGTTGCCGAGGCCTTGCATCGTGCCCTTGAACGTCGGGCTGTGCTCGGTTTGGCCACCGGGCGCACGATGGAGCCGGTGTATGCCGCTTTGCGCGAGCGCCTGATGGCCTTGCCTCAGCTGCAGCGCCGATCCTTGCTGGAGGGTTGGTGCAGCTTCAATCTCGATGAGTACGTGGGCTTAGGACCCCAGCACCCCACCTCCTTTGCCGCCTTCATGCAGCAGCAGTTGGCTGAGCCCTTGCAGTTACTGCCCGGTTGCCTGCAGTTGCCTGATGGCCTGGCGCCAGAGCTGGATCAGGAGGCCCGTCGCTACGGGGAGGCTGTCGTAGCTGCCGGTGGGATTGATCTGCAGTTGCTTGGCCTGGGCAGCAATGGCCACGTGGGCTTCAACGAGCCTCCGTGCGCTACCGATGCGCCCTGCCGTTGTCTTGCGCTCAGTCAGGCAACCCGTGAGCAGAATGCCGCCTCCTTCGGGGGAGATCCCCTAGCGGTGCCAGCCCAGGCCATCACTTTGGGCACCGCCGAGATCCTGAAGTCTCGGCGTGTGCTCTTGGTGGTGACCGGTGCTGCCAAGGCCGAGATCCTGCGGCGCGCTCTGCAGGAGCCCCCCTGCCCGGAGGTTCCAGCGAGCTGGCTGCAGCGGCATCCCCAGCTCGACGTGGTGGTGGATCAGGCCGCGGCAGCCGCGTTGCAGAACAGCGAGGGGATCAGATCAGGTCCTGGGCTGCAGAGATGAGCTCCCTGTACGACCTGGCGTTGATCACCGACGCGAATGGCACGATCTCATCGCTGCTGCTGCCAGGGCTGAGCAGGCCAGTGCTACCCCTGCCGGCGGAGGAATCATTCGAGAAGATCTCTCCCTGGCTGCCGGCATCGAGGGTGCTCCAGAGTGCATCGCGGGAGAAGCGGCCATCCTCACGACGCCTTACATAGGCTGTGCCGGCGAAATCGCCTTCACTGGAGATGGCTGTGAAAGGCATTTGATAAATGTCCTCTCCCACGTAATAAATACCCTCGAAGTGTGTAACGTAATTATTTTCTTTATCGTTGTTGTATTGGTATGACCTCTGGTTGAATGTTGTGCCGGTGACTGGGTCGTAGTCCACCAGCGTTGCGGCGCCGAAGGCTTCGCCCATAAACCCCAGCTTCTTGACGGCTGGGTCGATCACTGAACGACCTCCGGCAATTGTGTATGTCTTCTTGTTGTCGCTCCAGTCTTGTTTGCCGTTATTCCAGATGCCAAAGGCGGTGTGAGAGGCCGATTTGTCCTTGTAGGTGAGTGTGCGTTGTTCACCGGTAACGGTGTCATACACAAAAGCATTGCTATCGAGGCCCGTATTCAGCGTTAGCGCCAGGAAGCTATTGGTGAGGGTGTAGTTGCCGGCTACCAGTCGGCCGCTCCAGCTATGCAGGAAGGTGTCGTAAGTGGGTTCGCCGTTTGGTTGAGTTGCCGTGAAAGCTGTGAACCGGCTGTCCTCTGGGTTGTCGGAGAGTGGGCCTGTGTAGACGAATCCAAGGGTTTTGTAGGCATCCTGTCCCTCGAAGCTGATCGGTTGGCTG
>JBIIDQ010000177.1:0-4331 GCA_044238295.1 Vulcanococcus sp. | reverse complement strand
TTGCTGAAGGCGTTCCCCGATGCGGGTTGGACGCTGCTCAGCGAGGAGACCGCCAAGGAGCAGCTCACCGCCGGCCAGCCCCTGGATGCCGAGTGGCTGTGGATTCTGGATCCCCTCGATGGCACCAAGGATTTCCTGCAAGGCACCGGTGAATACGCCGTGCATCTGGCCTTGGCCCACAACGGCGAGCCGGTGCTGGGCGTGGTGTTGTTACCGGAGATGGAGGAGCTGTGGATCGGCCTGGTGCCCCAGCAGCGGGCCTGGTGCGAAAACCGCGCCGGTGAGCAGCGGCCGGCGAGCCTTAGCCCCCGCCAGGCGATGGGTGAGCTGGTGCTGGTGGCGAGCCGCAACCACCGCGATCAGCGCCTTGAGCAGCTGCTCGAGGCCCTGGCCCTGGGCGACACCAAGGCGATCGGCAGTGTGGGCGGCAAGGTGGCCACGATCCTGCGCGGCGAAACCGATCTCTATATCTCGCTATCCGGCAAGAGCGCGCCGAAGGATTGGGATATGGCGGCGCCAGAGGCGGTGCTGCGTGCAGCCGGTGGTGCCTTCACCCACGCCGATGGCCGCCCCCTCAGCTACAACGACGGCGACATCCGCCAGGCCGGCTGCCTGATCGCCAGCCACGGCCGCAGTCACCAGCAACTGTGCGAAAAGGCCGCGGGCGCGATGGCGGTGATCGATCCGGGGTTTGCCGTCTGAGGAGATTCAGCCCAGCAACAGCACCACACTGAAGAAATGTGGGCTGCTGCCGGGGCGAAACTTGCAAGCAATGCTTGCCGGTCTCGTCTCTTTCCCCATGTTTCTGAGTCCGGAGGATCGTCGCGCGTTCCAGCTCGACCCTTGCCTGCCCGGGCACCCTGATCCCTACCCGATCTATGCGGCCCTGCGTGAGGAGTGTGCAGTGCAGTGGTGCGAGGGGCCGCAGATGTGGGTTGTCCTCGGTTATCCCGAGGCGGAAGCCCTCATGCGGGATCCTCGTATCTTGCGCCAGGCGCATCTCGACAGCCTGCTGAAACGCTTCGGCGAGGGACGCATCTTCGAGCGGCAGAAGGCCGATCTCCCCTACATGGATGGTGAGCCGCATGCCAGCGCACGCCGCCATGTGATGACTGCTTATCGCGGCATCGACATGGGGGCATTGAGTGTGTTTTGCGATCAGTTCATCTGCGAGCGCCTGGAGATGCTTGCCAAGGGTGAATGGGTTGACCTGATGTCTGCTTTCGCCGCTGCACTGCCGGTGGCAGTGACCAGTGAACTGATGGGAGTTCCTGCTGATCAGCAGCAGGATGTGCTGCAGCATGTCGGTTCGTTCGTTCGTGCTCGAGGGCTCTCTCAGAACGAGGAGACGGCCAAGGGGGGGGATGACTCCATGGAGGTCTACGCCCGCTACTTCTTACCGCTGATCCATGAACGTCGGCGCCATCCGTGTGGCGATCTGTTGAGTCGGCTGCTGCACGATCCCGAACAGGGAATCAGTTTCAGCGATGAACAGCTGTTGTTGTTCGTCTCCAGCAACTTCTACTCCGCCAGTATCTACACGGTGCCGCTGTTGATCGGCAGCATGGCCCTGCTTCTGGCGCGTCAGCCGGTGGTCTATCAGCGACTGCGTCGCGAACCCGCGCTACTGGATAGCGCGATCGAAGAGATGTTGCGCTTCGATCCGCCGGCCCAGGCTCTCAATGCCAGTGATGCCGGCGAAGCGATCGTGATCGCGGGCCAGTGCATCGCCGCCGGTGATGCCATCACGGCGTTGGTGGGCGCTGCCAACCGTGATCCGCGGGTGTTCCCGGAGGCGGATCGATTCCTGGTGGATCGCCACCCCAATCACCACTTGAGCTTTGCGCCTGGTCTGCACCAGTGCCTGGGGCTGCAACTGGCGCGGCTGGAACTGCGAGCGGTGCTACGCGCCTGGCTGCAGCGCTTTGAGGCTGTGGAGGTGGATGAGGGTGCCTCGCAGCGGCTGGCGGCCGATCGCTTCCGCGGGTTCGAACTGTTGATCGCCCGCTTTCACTGAGCGGCCGCCCGACATGGTTCAACCTGGAGTGCGTCATCCCGCTGCCCCAAGGTGAGCGTGGCCATACCCGATGTGCTGATTTGGCGGTCCATCCAGTTGTTCCGCTTCTTGGACCGCGACGGCGATGGCACTGGCTGGCCTTTGCCCAGGCCTGAGCTGCGTGTCGGTTCGCCGGTTTATTGGGCTTCGCGGGTGTATCGGTTGCGGATGGCCAGGGGATAGTCGCCTGAAGCGATCAGGATGAGATCAATCGATCCATCTTGAAGCAGCCGCCCCCGATAGATTCCGGTTTCACCCTTCTCAGCTAGGCCAATTTCGCAGTCCTGAGGGTCGATCACGCCGAGAACGGTTTCTTTCTCGCTGCCCGTTGGCGTCCCATCAGCCTTGTGACCCTTGTGGCTTTCAGATGACCAGCCACGCTCACCGCGGATCACGCCATCACTATCAACGTTGATCGAGAGTGTGCTGGTTCCGATGTGTTTGCCTAATTGGTTGATTCCGATGTTTTCTGAGGTGTAACTCCCGGAGATACTCCTCAGGTCACTGGGTGGTTTGCAGCTTGTGTTCATAACTTGCGCTGAGGGCTTTGACCCACAAGCTCCCAGGGCGAAGGCCGCGGCCAGCAGTAGCAGTGTTTTGGGAACCAAAACCAAGGAGCCTTAAACAAGTCAGTTAGAACATAGCCTCGGCTATGGCCGGCGCATGAAAAAGCCCCCGTTGCCGGGGGCTGATCACGCAAGCCGCTGAGCCTTGGCTCACTCGGCAACGACGACGGGTGCTGCAGCGGCGGGTTCTTCCGACTGGGGCACGCCGCGCAGGGTGAGGTTGATGCGGCCGCGGTTGTCGATCTCGCGAACGCGCACGGTCACGTGATCGCCCACGCGCACCACGTCTTCCACCTTCTCCACCCGGGCTTCGCTCAGCTGGGAGATGTGGATCATGCCTTCCTTGCCGGGCAGGATTTCCACGAAGGCGCCGATCGGGATCACGCGGGTCACCGCACCGCTGAACACCTCGCCTTCAGACACGCGGCGAGTGAGGCCTTCGATGATGCGCTGGGCTTCCTCAGCTGCCGCACCGTCATGGCTGGCGATCGTGACGATGCCGCCATCCTCGATGTCGATCTTGGTGTTGGTGCGCTCGGTGATGCCCTTGATCGTGCGGCCGCCGGGGCCGATCACGGTGCCGATCAGCTCGGGATCGATGCGGAAGCTGAGCAGGCGCGGAGCGTGGGGGCTCAGGACTTCACGGGGCTTTTCAATCGCCTCGAGCATCTTCTCGAGGATGTGCAGGCGGGCGGGGCGGGCCTGATTGATCGCCTCGGCCACGGTTTTCACCTCGAGGCCGGTGATCTTCATGTCCATCTGCAGGGCGGTGATGCCCTTCTCGGTGCCGGCCACCTTGAAGTCCATGTCGCCGAGGAAATCCTCGATGCCCTGGATGTCGGTGAGGATCCGCACCTCCTTGCCTTCCTTGATCAGGCCCATGGCGGCGCCGCTCACGGGGGCTTTCAGGGGCACACCGGCATCCATCAGAGCCAGGGTGCTGCCGCACACCGAACCCATGGAGGTGGAGCCGTTGGAGCTCAGGCACTCCGACACCACGCGCAGCACGTAGGGGAAGCTCTCCTTGCTGGGCAGCACGGGGATCAGAGCCCGCTCAGCCAGGGCGCCGTGGCCGATCTCGCGGCGGCCGGGGCTGCGCATCGGCTTGGTTTCGCCGGTGGAGTAGGGCGGGAAGTTGTAGTGGTGCAGGTAGGTCTTCTCGTTGGACGGGTTGAGGTCGTCCATTTCCTGAGCGTCGCTCGGGGTGCCGAGGGTGGCGCAGGAGAGCACCTGGGTGAGGCCGCGTTGGAACAGGCCCGAGCCGTGGACGCGCTTGGGCAGCACGCCGGCGGCGGCGCTGATCGGGCGCACCTCATCGAGATTGCGGCCATCCACGCGCTTGCCGTCTTTCACGATCTGGTCGCGCATCAGCTTTTTGGTGAGCGACTTGTAGCTGTTGCCCAGCACTTTGCCGTTGCTGCTCACCGCCACCTTGATGGCGTCGTCATCTTTCAGAGCTTCGATCTTTTCGGCGACCTGAGCCTTGATCGCGTCGAGCTTTTCATCGCGCTCGGGCTTGGTGAGGGTGAACTGCTTGAGCACTTCGCCAATGCCCTTCGAGCATTCCTTCTCCAAGAACTTGGGCAGGGTGTCGTCTTCGGTCTTGGCTTCAGGAATCACCTGCTCGATGCCGAGTTCTTTGAGCAGGGCCTGCTGGGCCTTGATCAGTTCGCACACCGCCTCGTAGCCGAAGTCGATGGCTTCGATCA
>JBIIDQ010000176.1:0-4342 GCA_044238295.1 Vulcanococcus sp. | reverse complement strand
TGGAAGAGCGCGAGGGCTACATCACCACCAGCCGTGCTGAGGCCAAGCAAAAGCTGGCTCAGGTCGAGCGTCTGGAGGCGGATCTGCGTGAGCAGCTCAAGGAGGCCCGCAAAGCCACCCAGCAGCTGATTCAGGAAGCGGAACAGGATTCCGACAAGCTCTACCGCGAAGCGCTGGCCACCGCCACCGCTGAAGCCAATGCCTCCCGTGAAGCGGCACGTCGTGAGATCGATGCTCAGCGGGAGTCAGCCCTTGGCCAGCTCAAGGGTGACGCCGAGAAGCTCGGTGACCTGATCGTCGACCGTCTGCTGGCCGCCAAATGACATTCCCAAGCCTTTTCGCCAACCACGGTGGCTTTGGTCTGAACCTCAATGTGTTCGAGACCAACATCATCAACCTGGCGATCGTCATCTTCGCCCTCTACAAGTTCCTGCCCAACTTCCTGGGCGGCATCCTTGAGCGGCGTCGGGCGATCATCCTGGCCGACCTGAAGGACGCCGAAGAGCGTCTGGCCAGTGCCACCACCCACCTCGCCCAGGCCCAGAAGGATCTGGCCGAAGCGCAGCAGAAGGCCGAGCAGATTCGTGCCGATGGCAAGGCCCGCGCCGAAGCCATCCGCTTCGAGAGCGAGAAGCGCACCATCGAGGAGATGGCTCGCCTCAAGCAGGGTGCAGCAGCTGATATGGATGCTGAAGCTGCCCGCGTCAGCAATCAGCTGCGCCGCGAGGCCGCTCGCCTTGCCATCGAGAAAGCTCTGGCCGCGCTTCCCGGCAAGCTCAACGCGGATGCCCAAGCCCAGCTGCTCAGCCAATCCATCAACACCCTGGGGAACGCCTGATGCCGCTGCTTAACACGATCACCACCCCCTACGCCGAGGCTTTCCTGCAGGTGGCCGAGAGCCGCAAGGAAGTCGATCAGGTGGTGGATCAGGCCAAGGCTGTTCTCTCCCTGTGGCATGAATCCCCTGAACTGCGTGAGGCCATGGCTTCACCAGTGCTTGAGGTGGATGCCAAGAAAGCTGTGATTGAGAAGCTGTTCGCTGATCAGCTCACGCCTTCCTTCCTGAATCTGCTCAAGCTGTTGGCTGATCGCCAGCGGATTGGTGTGCTCGATGCCGTGATCGAACGGATGCTCGAGCTCTATCGCGAGCAGCGCAACATCGCCCTCGCCACAGTGACCTCGGCCACTGCCCTCAGCGATGAGCAGCAAGCCGAGCTCAGCAAGAAGGTTCAGGCCGTGGCCGGTACCGACAAGCTGGAGATCAACCTCTCTGTGGATCCTGATCTGATCGGCGGTTTCGTCGTGAAGGTTGGCTCCAAGGTGATTGATGCCAGCCTCGCGGGTCAGGTGCGTCGCCTCGGACTAGCGCTGGCCAAGGTGAGCTAGCCCCGCACCCGAATCCTTTCCTCACCCCTCGTCCTCATCTTTCTCGCCTCCCATGGTTTCCATCCGCCCCGACGAGATCAGCGCGATCCTCAAGCAACAGATCGCTGATTACGACAAGTCTGTGTCCGTCAGCAACGTCGGCACCGTTCTGCAGATCGGCGACGGCATCGCCCGCGTCTATGGCCTTGATCAGGTCATGGCTGGTGAGCTCGTGCAATTCGAAGACGGCACCGAGGGCATCGCTCTGAACCTCGAAGACGACAACGTCGGCGCGGTGCTGATGGGCGAGGGTCGGGGTATTCAGGAAGGCAGCACCGTTAAGGCCACCGGCAAGATCGCCTCGGTGCCCGTGGGCGATGCCATGCTCGGTCGCGTGGTGAACCCCCTGGGTCTGCCCATCGACGGCAAGGGTGCCATCGCCACCACGGAGACTCGTCTGATCGAGTCGATGGCGCCTGGCATCATCCAGCGCAAGTCGGTGCATGAGCCCATGCAAACCGGCATCACCGCGATCGACGCGATGATCCCGATCGGCCGCGGTCAGCGCGAGCTGATCATTGGCGACCGCCAGACCGGCAAGACCGCGATCGCGATCGACACGATCATCAACCAGAAGGGTGAAGACGTCGTCTGTGTCTACGTGGCCGTAGGCCAGAAGGCCGCTTCTGTGGCCAACGTGGTGGAAGTGCTGCGCGAGAAAGGCGCCCTCGACTACACCATCGTGGTGGCCGCCAACGCCTCCGAATCGGCCGCTCTCCAGTACTTGGCCCCCTACACCGGCGCGGCGATTGCTGAGTCCTTCATGTACAAGGGCAAGGCCACCCTGGTGATCTACGACGACCTCACCAAGCAGGCCCAGGCGTACCGCCAGATGTCGCTGCTGCTGCGTCGTCCCCCCGGTCGCGAGGCCTACCCCGGCGACGTGTTCTATTGCCACAGTCGTCTGCTCGAGCGTGCCGCCAAGCTCAGCGACGCCATGGGCAAGGGCTCGATGACCGCCCTGCCGATCATCGAAACCCAAGCTGGTGACGTGTCGGCCTACATCCCCACCAACGTGATTTCGATCACCGATGGTCAGGTGTTCTTGAGCTCCGACCTGTTCAACTCCGGTCTGCGTCCCGCCATCAACGTGGGTATCTCGGTGAGCCGCGTGGGCGGTGCCGCCCAAACCAAGGCCATCAAGAAGATCGCCGGCACCCTGAAGCTGGAGCTGGCTCAGTTCGATGAACTGGCTGCGTTCTCACAGTTCGCTTCCGACCTCGACGCCGCTACCCAGCAGCAGCTGGCCCGCGGTAAGCGTCTGCGCGAGATCCTCAAGCAGCCCCAGTTCAGCCCCCTGATCCTGGCTGAGCAGGTTGCTGTGGTGTACGCCGGTGTGAAGGGCCTCATCGACGAAGTGCCCGTCGAGTCGGTGGTTCAGTTCTGCCGCGAACTGCGCGAATACCTGAAGTCCAACAAGGCTGAGTTCATCAACAAGGTGCAGACCGAGAAGCAGCTCAGTGATGAATCTGAGGCCATGCTCAAGGACGCCATCAATGAAGTGAAGTCGTCGATGCTGGCTGCGGCCTGATCCTGACGGTTACCCCGGAGAACCCCTTCCATGGCCAACCTCAAGGAGATCCGCGACAGGATCAGTTCGGTGAAGAACACCCGCAAGATCACCGAGGCCATGCGCCTCGTGGCTGCTGCGAAGGTGCGCCGCGCTCAGGAGCAGGTGCTCCGTAGTCGTCCGTTTGCCGATCGGCTCGCGCGGATTCTGGAAAACCTCCAGACCCGCATGCAGTTCGAGTCGGTGGATGCTCCCCTGCTGGAGAGCCGCGATGTGAGTACCATCACCCTGCTCGCCGTTACCGGAGATCGCGGTCTGTGTGGTGGCTACAACGCCAATATCATCAAGCGCACTGAGCAACGTCACGCTGAGCTCACCGCTCAGGGTTACAAGGTTGACCTGGTGCTGATCGGTCGCAAGGTGGTGACCTACTTCCAAAATCGCGCTAGTCAGTACAGCATCCGGGCCACCTTTATGGGGCTCGAGCAGGTACCCAATGCTGCCGAAGCGGGCAAGATCGCTGAAGAAGTGTTGGCCGAATTCCTCTCCGGCAGCACCGATCGTGTGGAGATCATCTTCACCAAGTTCATCAACCTGGTGAGCTCCAAGCCGGTGTCGCAGACCCTGCTGCCCCTGGATCCCCAGGGCATCGCCAGCCCGGATGATGAGATCTTCCGTCTCACCACCCGCGATGGTCAGCTGGGAGTCGAGAAGGGCAAGGTGGCTAACGAGCAACCTGCTCTTCCCTCTGATCTGGTGTTTGAGCAGACCCCTGAGCAGCTGCTCAATGCTCTGCTGCCGCTCTATCTGCAAAACCAGCTGCTGCGCTCCCTTCAGGAAGCTGCTGCTTCTGAGCTGGCCAGCCGGATGACGGCGATGAATAACGCCAGCGACAACGCCAAGGCGCTCGCTAAGACCCTCACCCTCGACTACAACAAGGCCCGCCAGGCCGCCATTACCCAGGAGATCCTGGAAGTGGTGGGTGGCGCGGCTGCGATGGCCTGATTGAGCGCTTAGCCAAACGAAAACCCTCTCGCCGTTCGGCCGTTACCGCTTTGCGGATACGGCCTCTCGGTCGAGAGGGTTTTCGTTTGGCCGCCGTTTGGGGGTGGAGGCCTAGGCGTGATGAAGGGTTGTTTGGGTTGAGGCGTGAGTGGGCGGGGAGGATGAGAGGGGCGCTGCTGGATTGCTGCTTTGAGCATGGAATTACAGGGGTTGTTTCCGCTGGCGTTGGCGCGGGTGCAGTTGCGGCTCGATCCGCTGGATCTGGCGTTGCTGATCCAGGAGGTGTTGGCGCTGCGGGGTGAGGCGGAGGGGAATCCTGAGCCGGGTTGCGCTTGGACCGGTGACATCAACGGGATTTGGCAGCTGCATCGGCTTGAGGCGTTTGCCTCCATCACCGCTGAG
>JBIIDQ010000175.1:0-4361 GCA_044238295.1 Vulcanococcus sp. | reverse complement strand
TGGCACCGCTGGCGGATCCCTTGCCTCTACTGGAGCGCTGGCTCGGCGCGGTTTCACCGCGACCGGCCTGGCGCCGCCTGGCGCTGGTGGGGCACGAGCCTGATCTCAGCACCCTCGCTGCCCTGCTGATCGGTGTTCCGATGGCGATGGCGCCTGAAGCACTGCACCTCAAGAAAGCTGGGGCGGCTCTGTTGCAGTGGTCTAGGCCGCCTCAAGCTGGTTTGCTCGGTAGTGCCAGGCTGGAATTGCTCTTGCCGCCGCGGGTGCTTCTGGGCCGGCGCGAGAGCAAGCCATCCGGTGGCTGATGCCACCGAACCGCGCAGCCAGCGGCCTTAGGTTGCCAAACAGATTGAGTGGCAGCAGCGATGGTGAGGGCAGCGGGAGCTGAAGCGATCGCGGCAACGGCGGCCCCGGCTTACCGGCCTGGTTTGGAAGGGGTGCCGGCTACCCAGTCCGCCGTCTGCGACATCGACGGTCAGCGCGGCCTGCTCACCTACCGCGGTTACAGCGTTGAGGAGCTGGCGCAACACAGCACATTCCTGGAGACGGTTTATCTCCTGATCTGGGGTGAGCTGCCCACCGCAACGCAGTTGCGGGAGTTTGAGCATGAGGTGCAGATGCACCGGCGGGTGAGCTTCCGCATCCGCGACATGATGAAGAGCTTCCCCTCCCAGGGGCATCCGATGGATGCGTTGCAGGCCAGCGCCGCATCCCTTGGCCTCTTCTATTCCCGCCGCGCTCTCGATAACCCGGAATACATCGTGTCGGCGGTGGTTCGCCTGATCGCCAAGATCCCCACGATGGTGGCGGCGTTTCAGCTGATCCGCAAAGGCCAGGATCCGATCCAGCCCCGCGACGATCTGCCCTATGCGGCCAACTTCCTTTACATGCTCACCGAGCGGGAGCCCGACCCCCTGGCGGCCCGAATCTTTGATGCCTGCTTGATCCTGCACGCCGAGCACAGCCTCAACGCCAGCACCTTCAGCGCTCGGGTGACGGCCAGCACCCTCACCGATCCCTATGCAGTGGTGGCCTCTGCCGTGGGCACGCTCGCAGGGCCTCTGCATGGCGGCGCGAACGAGGATGTGCTCGAGATGCTCGACAGCATTGGCACTGCTGATCAGGTGGAGCCTTGGCTGGATCAGGCCATCGCCGAGAAGCGCAAGATCATGGGCTTCGGCCACCGCGAATACAAGGTGAAGGATCCGCGCGCCGTGATCCTCCAGAAGCTGGCGGAACAGCTCTTCGATCAGTTCGGTCACGATCCGCTCTATGACCTCGCCCGCAAGCTCGAGGAAGCAGCAGCGGTGCGCCTCGGCCCCAAGGGCATTTACCCCAATGTGGATTTCTATTCCGGGCTCGTGTATCGCAAGCTCGGCATCCCCGTTGACCTGTTCACGCCGATCTTTGCCATTGCTCGCACCGCGGGCTGGCTAGCCCACTGGAAGGAGCAGCTTGGGGCCAATCGCATCTTCCGCCCCACGCAGATCTACACCGGTTCAGAGGCCCGCGCCTGGGCACCACTTCAAGCCCGCTGACCCGAGTGCGGCTGCGGCCGCTTAAGTTGCCCCCATCCACAGGCCACCCATGGTGTTTGCCAATCCCGCTGTCGTGAGCGCCGGCCTCGACCTCGAGGCGAGCTTCACCGACCTTCTGCAGGGTCTGGGGCTCTCGCCAGGAGCAGCGCACTTGCTCTGGTTGCCCCTGCCGATGCTGCTGGTGCTCGTGGCGGCCGTCGTGGGTGTGCTGGTGAACGTGTGGCTGGAGCGCAAGATATCCGCCGCCGTGCAGCAGCGCATCGGCCCTGAATACGCCGGCGCTTTGGGCATCCTTCAGCCCCTCGCCGATGGCATGAAGCTGCTGTTCAAGGAAGACATCATTCCCGCTCGAGCCGACGGCTTGCTCTTCACTCTCGGCCCCGTGCTTGTGCTGGTGCCGGTGATCCTCAGCTGGCTGGTGGTGCCCTTCGGACAGAACCTGCTGATCAGCAATGTGGGTGTGGGGATCTTCCTCTGGATCTCCCTGAGCAGCATCCAGCCCATCGGCCTGCTGATGGCCGGCTACGCCTCTAACAACAAGTATTCGCTGCTGGGCGGCCTGCGCGCGGCTGCTCAGTCCATCTCGTACGAGATCCCTCTTGCCCTAGCGGTGCTTGCCATCGTGATGATGAGCAACTCCCTCAGCACGGTCGACATCGTCAACCAGCAGACCGGTGCCGGCATCCTCAGCTGGAACATCTGGCGCCAGCCGGTGGGCTTCGCCATCTTCTGGATCTGCGCCCTGGCGGAGTGTGAACGCCTCCCCTTTGACCTTCCCGAGGCTGAAGAGGAGCTGGTGGCCGGCTACCAGACCGAGTACTCCGGCATGAAGTTCGCCCTGTTTTATCTGGGCAGCTACATCAATCTGGTGCTCTCAGCTCTGCTGGTGGCGGTGCTCTACCTCGGCGGTTGGGGCTTCCCCCTGCCGGTGGAGTGGGTGGTGAACCTCACCGGCCAGCCGATCGATGCCCCGCTGGTGCAGGTGATCACTGCCACCACCGGCATCGTGATGACCGTGCTTAAGGCCTACCTGCTGGTGTTCTTCGCGATCCTGCTGCGCTGGACTGTGCCCCGGGTGCGGATCGACCAGTTGCTTGATCTGGGCTGGAAGTTCTTGCTGCCGATCGCCCTGGTGAATCTGCTGGTCACCGCTGGCCTCAAGCTCGCGTTCCCCGCCTTCTTCGGCGGCTGATCCCCAGCTGTCCTTCAGGCCGGGCCATCATGGTGCCGGCGTTTCCGCCCCTGCTCGCCTGTTCATGTTCGGGTTCCTCAAAAAAGTCGGTGACTACACCCGCGATGCGGTGGGTGCAGCCAACTACCTGACCCAGGGCTTGTCGGTCACGTTCGACCACCTGCGGCGCCGCCCGATCACGGTTCAGTACCCCTACGAAAAGCTGATCCCGTCGGAGCGTTACAGGGGTCGGATTCACTACGAATTCGATAAGTGCATCGCCTGCGAAGTGTGCGTGCGGGTGTGCCCGATCAACCTGCCGGTGGTGGATTGGGTGATGAACAAAGCCACCAAGAAGAAGGAGCTGCGCAACTACTCGATCGATTTCGGGGTGTGCATCTTCTGCGGCAACTGCGTGGAGTACTGCCCTACCAACTGCCTCTCGATGACCGAGGAATACGAGCTGGCAGCCTTCGATCGCCACAGCCTGAACTACGACAACATCGCCCTTGGGCGCCTGCCTACCAGCGTTACTAGCGATCCAGCGGTCATCCCCCTGCGCGAGCTGGCTTATCTGCCCAAAGGCGAGCTCGACCCTCATGGAGTGGATCCCAAGCGCCCTCGGGCTGGTCAGCTCCCTGCCCAAGTGCTGGAAACGCTGCCCAAGCCTGAGGCGGCTAAGAGCCAGACTGCCCCTGCCGCCAGTGAGGAGAACGCCTGATGACCATTGCCTCCTTCACCCAGCTGATTTGCTTCACGGTGCTTTCCGCCGTGGTTGCGATCGGCGCCCTTGGTGTTGTGCTCCTGCCCAACATCGTCTACTCCGCGTTCCTTCTCGGCGGTGTGTTCCTGTCAGTGGCGGGTCTCTACCTGCTGCTTAACGCCAGTTTCGTGGCGGCCGCTCAGGTGCTCGTTTACGTGGGCGCGGTGAACGTGCTGATCTTGTTCGCGATCATGCTCGTCAACAAGAAGGAAGATCTCTCGGCCATTCCTGGCTTAGGGGTGCGTCGTCTGCTCTCGGGTGCGGTTTGCGCCGGTTTGTTCACTCTTCTCTTGCGGGTCGCCTTCACCACGCCTTGGGCGACGCCTGGCCCTGAGCCGGTTGGCGATGAAGCCACGATCCGGATCGGTGAGCACCTCTTTAGCGATTACCTGTTGCCGTTCGAGCTGGCCTCGGTGCTGCTGCTGATGGCGATGATCGGTGCCATCGTGCTGGCCCGCCGCGACGTGATGACGTCCGATATCTCCACGGGTGAGCCCGCTGATCAGGGCTTGATTGAAAAATCCCGCACTCCTCTGCTGCTGGAGAACACCAACTGATGAACCTCGAGCTTCCCACCACTGTTCCCCTGCAGGCCTACCTGGCCCTGGCGGCCATCCTGTTCTGCACGGGGGTCTGGGGTTTGATCAACAGCCGCAATGCCGTGCGGGTGCTGATGAGCATTGAGTTGATGCTCAATGCTGTGAATATCAACCTGATGGCATTCTCCAGCTATCTCGATGGTCAGCTGATTCGTGGTCAGGTCTTCACCATTTTTGTGATCACCGTGGCTGCTGCAGAGGCCGCAGTGGGTCTGGCGATCCTGCTTTCGCTCTACCGCAACCGTGAGACGGTCGACATGGAGCGGTTCAATTTGCTGCGTTGGTAGGCA
>JBIIDQ010000174.1:0-4386 GCA_044238295.1 Vulcanococcus sp. | reverse complement strand
TTGGCCAAACCACCGGGCAGGGCCTCCAGTCCGAGGAGCAAGTTTTCTCGCACCGTGAGCTGGGGAATGATCTCGCGGCCTTGGGGCACATAGCCCACCCCCACCCGGGCCCTGGCGTGGGGAGGCAGGGCAGACAGGCCCCGTCCCTCCAGCTGCAGGTCGCCACTGCGTTGCTGCAGCAAGCCGATCACCGTTTTCAGAAGAGTGGTTTTGCCGACGCCGTTGCGACCAATCAGGCAGACCATCTCCCCTGGAGCAACGTTGAGATCAACGTCCCGCAGGATGTGGCTCTCGCCGTAATAGACGTTGAGCCCGCGGATATCGAGCAACGTCATGCCGCGTCCTCCTGCGTGTCTGTGCCGAGATACACCTCAATTACCCGTGGGTCGTTCTGCACTTGATCCATTGATCCCTCACAGAGCACGTGCCCCTCGTGCAACACCGTCACCGGTGATTGCAGGTCGCGGATGAACTCCATGTCGTGCTCAATCACCAGCACGGTGTGATCACCGGCGAGCTGCTTGAGCAAATCAGCGGTGCGCGCTGTTTCCTCATCGGTGAGACCAGCCACCGGCTCATCCACCAGCAACAGTTCTGGATCTTGAGCGACGAGCATCGCGATCTCCAGCCACTGCTTCTGGCCGTGGGAAAGACCACCCGCAGGCTGTTGCGCCTGACGCTCAAGCCCCACCACCGAGAGCAGGTGCTGCACCCGGTCGCGTTGCTCGCTGCTCAGGCTGCCGAACAGCAGCGCCGCCGGACCATGGGGTCCGCGCACGGCCAGCTCCAGATTGCGGCGTGGGCTGAGGTTTTGATACACCCGCGGTGTCTGGAACTTGCGGCCGATCCCCAGGCGGGAGATGTGGTGCTCGCTGCGGCCAACGATTGAGCGACCGCGAAACACCACGTCGCCGCGGGTGGGCTTCACCTTGCCGGTGATCACATCGAGGAACGTGGTTTTGCCGGCACCATTCGGGCCAATCACTGCCCGCAGCTCACCGGGGGCGAGCTGCAGGTTGAGATCGTTGAGGGCCAGAAACCCGTCGAAGCTGACGGTCACGCCCTGCAGTTCAAGCAGATTCATCGACGACTGACGAGACATTGGCGTGCTGGTCATCAACCTTGGCCTCCGCTGCGACGCTCGAGTTGGTCCTGCTCCGCCGCCACCTGCGGATCAAGATCCAGGGCGGGATAAGTGACCGAGCGGGGCGGCCCACCCACCATGGCGATCAAGCGGCCGGGGCCACCCTGGCGCCACCAACCGACCAAGCCATCAGGCAGGGCCAGCACCACCAGCAGGAACAAACCACCCTGGATGAACAACCAGGTTTCCGGCAGTGCCTCACTCACCAAACTCTTGGCGTAGTTGATCAGCACCGCACCCAGCAGGGCGCCGATCAAGGTGCCGCGGCCACCCACCGCCACCCAGATCACCATCTCAATCGAGAAGGGAACGGCCATGTATTGCGGCGAGACGATGCCGGACTGCACGGTGTAGAGCGCACCGCTGATGCCTGCCAGCGCACCAGCCACAGCAAACACCACGGTCTTGTAGGCGGTGGGGTTGTAGCCGGTGAAGCGCAGACGCGGTTCGTCATCGCGGATGGCGATCAAGGCATCACCAAAGCGGCCATGGGTGAGCCAGCGGCAGAGCAGATAGGCCGCCACCGTGATCGCCACCGTGAGCCAGAACAGGTTGCGCTGCATCGCATCGCTGCCGATCAGCTCACCGAAGATGCGTGCAGTGGATGTTTTGAGGCCGTTGGTGCCATTGATCAACTTCTGCTGGCCATTGAAGAAGTTGAAGAACACCAGCAGGGCCGCCTGGGTGAGGATCGAGAAGTAGACCCCCTTGATACGGTTGCGGAACACCAAATAACCGAGCACTCCGGCAACGAGGGCTGGAATCACCCAAATCGCGAGAAGAGTGAACAGCGGTGAATTGAAGGGCTGCCAGAAGGCCGGCAAGCTCTTCACGCCATACAGCGAGAAAAATTCAGGCAGTTCACCGGGCTTGAGCTCATTGAGCTGCAGATACATCGCCAGGGCGTAACCACCGAGCGCAAAGAAGATGCCCTGCCCAAGGCTGAGCATTCCGGTGTAGCCCCAGATCAGATCCACACCCAGGGCCACGATGCCCAGGGAGAGAAAACGCCCCAGCAGATTCAGCCGGAAAGGAGGCAGGACAACCGGCAACACCAAGGCCGCCAGCACGATCAACGCCCAAGGCAGCCAACGCCGCAGGTTGCGGGAGGAGAGCAGATCTGCCATCGATCAGGCCTCCACCATGCGGCCTTTCTGCGGAAACAGACCGGCCGGTCTGATCTGCAGGAACACCACGATCAAGGCAAACACAAGCACCTTCGCCATCGAGGTTGTGGCAAAGAATGTGATCACCGCATTGAGCCCTTCCGGCATGGCGGGCCACACCAACAGCAGAGAGCCGGAACCCACCACATAACTAAGGATGCCGATGCCCAAGGCGGCCAGCACCGTGCCGGCCAGCTTGCCCACGCCACCGAGCACCACCACCATGAAACAATCCACGATGTAGTTACCGCCGAGGTTTGGGCCCACCGAACCGAGCAGAGTCACTGCCACGCCGGCCACACCAGCCAGACCGGATCCGATCAGGAAGGTGAGTGCATCCACTTTCTCGGTGGGAATTCCGAGGCAATCGCTCATCGTGCGGTTCTGGGTGACCGCACGAATGCGCATGCCCCACACACTCTTCTGCAGGAACCAGTTCACCAGCAGGAGCGCCACAACGGTGAGGGCGATGATGAACAGACGGGCAGCAGGCATATTCACCACCCCCACATCTATCGATCCCCGCAGCCACTCCGGCGCCGTCACGTCGATGTTGCGGGCGCTGAACCAAGGCTGATCAAACACCCGTTGCTCGCCGAGCACCGAAGCAATCACCACGCCCACCAGGCCGGTGACGATCCAACTGCCGGTGCCGAGCAGGGGCGTCCAGCGCTGCTGCCACCAAGCCTTCGGCGTGAACCGCGGCACGAGGATCCCAGCCATTACTGCCACCACTAAGCCAATGGCAAAGGCACTTGAGACCGAACGCACGAACTGCTGCAGGATCAGGCTGACGCCCCAAGTAGCCAGCAGCGTTTCCAGCGGACGCCCGTAGAGGCGCCGAATCACCGTTTTCTCCAACAGCAAACCCACCACACCACTCACCAAAAAGGCCAGGGGCAGGGCCACCAGGATGTAGATCGGGAACAAGGCTTCCGGCAGCACCGCCTTGAAAATGTTCTGCACCACGTAGGTGGTGTAGGCGCCGAGCATCATCAACTCGCCGTGGGCCATGTTGATGACACCCATCAAGCCAAACACCACCGCCAGGCCCAGTGCTGCCAGCACAAGAACCGAGCCGATGGCCAGGCCGTTGAAGAGTGTGTCGTAGAGAAGATCCATCGCGACCAGCCGGGGTCTCAGGCAAAGAGAAAAGAGATGCGAGGGAAGCAAAAAGGGGGAGATCTCTCTCCCCCCAACCCTCAATGGATGCCAGATCAAGGAGTGAGAGCGCTTTAGCGATCACCCCTGTTGGATCACATCTTGTACTTGCCGGCGTCGGGACGGTTCTGGGTCCAGTCGCAGGTGTAGCCCTTGGTTTCGGGCACGTACTGGTTCCAGGCCACAGGCTTAACGAAGCCTTTGTTCTCAAGGATCTTGAACATGCCGTCCTTCTGCACCTCGCCGATCAGCACAAGCTTCTCAACGTGGTGGTTGGGCATCACGGTCACCTTGCCTTCGGGAGCGTCGAAGCTCACGCCGATCAGGGCCTCACGAACCTTGTTGTCATCGACGCTGTTGGCCTTCTCGGCTGCAGCAGCCCAGAGGTAGATCATCATGTAGGCGGCCTCAGCGGGGTCATTGGTGACACGCTTGTCGCCGTACTTCGCCTTGAAGTTCTTCGTGAACTCCTTAGAAGCAGGGGTATCCAGGCTCTGGAAGTAGTTCCAGGCGGCATAAGTGCCTTCGAGATACTCAGGGCCAATGGCGGCGATCTCCTCTTCGGCGATCGAGAAGCTCATGATCGAGTAGCCGTTGGCCGGGGTGATACCGGCAGCCTTCATCTGCTTGAAGAAGGCAACGTTGCTATCGCCATTGAGGGTGTTCACGATCACACCACCCTTAGGCAGCGCCTGCTTGATCTTGGCGATGATCGGAGCAACTTCGGTGTTACCGAGAGGCAGGTAGTCCTCACCCACCACCTTGCCGCCGTTCGCCTTGAGCTGCTCCTTCATGATGGTGTTGGCGGTACGTGGATACACGTAATCCGAACCCACCAGGAAGAAGTCTTTGCCCTTGTTCTTCAGCAGCCAATCCACGGCAGGCTCCGCCTGCTGGTTGGGCGCAGCACCGCTG
>JBIIDQ010000173.1:0-4395 GCA_044238295.1 Vulcanococcus sp. | reverse complement strand
GCCGTGGTGAACGCCGATCACAACTGGCTCACCCGCGCCCAGGCCATGGAAATGTCCCTCGATGCGGTGATCCAGCAGGGACGCATGCGCAGTGGCGGTGTCGTCGAGCTTCGCGGTAACGGTCAGTTGCTGCAACGCCAGGCGGTGCTGGCCTGTGACGGCTTTAACGAAGCCACGGTGACCGACGATCTCGACCTCAGCTTCCGCCTGTTGGTGCAGGGTCAGCCGGTCGCTGTGCTCTGGGACCCCCCGATTCAGGAGGAGGCGGTCACGAGCCTGGCTGGCCTCTGGCGTCAGCGTCAGCGCTGGGCCGAAGGAGGATTGCAGCGCTTCTTCGACTACTGGCCTGAGCTCACCGGTCAGGCCACCAGCGCAGGGCGCAAGCTTGATCTCACGGGCTTTTTTCTGCTCCAGTACGTGCTGCCGGTGATGGCCGCGGCGGATCTGATCACGAGCCTGCTCAGTCGGACGTCACCCCTGATGTGGCCCCTGTCGTTTGTGGCCTTCGGGCTCTCTGGCGGGGCGATCTTGGTGGGTTGCCGCCGCTCCAGTGAGGGTCCGGCGCTGCCGGCCATGCACGCACTCAACCTTGCTCTGGGTATCGCCTACTTGGGCCATTGGTTCGTGGTCATCCCCTACACCACGCTTCGGATGGCCCTGCTGCCCAAGCGCCTGGTTTGGGCCAAGACCCTGCACGTTGGTGAGGGTGATGATCTGGCGGCGGATGAATCAGATCTCACCACCCAGGTGCTTTGAGCCCGGAAGGGACCGGGCTCAGGCGGCCTGATCGCCGCTCTCTTGAGGATCGAGTTCAGGCAGGGGGCCATCCAGCTGCACCACTTCGCCGTTAAAAAATTCGGCCAGTCGCTTGGCTTGATCGTCGATCAGGGCCGGTTGTGCCGGAGGCTGCATGGCGGGCTTGATAGTGGCCACAGCGGCGGCTGGACTGTCTTCTGGCTTGGCGGGTTCCGGTGGCGGAGCCTGGGCAGGAGGGGGTGCGGCGGCGGCTGGAGCCGCGGCTGTTGCCTGACTGGCTGGTGACGGGGCGGCCGGCATTCCAGCCATAGGCGCTGCAGCGCTAGGGATCGGCGCAGGACGTTCCGGACTAGCGCTCACCGGAGGTGGAGCACCGCCCGCTTCGAGCATCACCTGGCGGGGGCTGCCGAGGGCTGCCGAGACAGCCTTCTCGAGCAAGGGCAGGCGGCTCTGCACCATGGCCATCCAGTTGCCCGCCACCTGAATCACCGCCCGCTGCTGATCCAGGCGTGCCAAGACGGCTTGCTGGGAGAGCAGCATGCGTGTGGAGGGCAGCTCTAGGCCCGCCAGGATCTGTTGCCAGAGCTCCGTCAGGTCGGGGCCAGCTGGGTTGGCTGTGGCGGCTGCAACCGCGGGTTCCGGCTCGAGCTCGGGGAGCTGCTTGGGCTGGGCTGGGGCAGGGCTAGGCACTGGAGCAGCTGGTGCTGTTTCCTCGGCTACAGGGGGCGCTGTCAACGGTGTGACGGCCGTGGGGGGGGCGGCAGAGACAACGGCTGCCGCAATGCTTGTTGGTGCTGTGGCGCGGGCCTGAGGCTCCGCCAGCAGGCCGAGCAGGAGCACTTCCAGCCACAGCCGCGGTTGCACGCTTTGCCGCAGTTGCTGCTCACTGCCTTTGAGCTGGGCCTGCCAACGCAGCAGAGGCGCCTTGCCGATGCGCCGGGCCAGCTCCGGCAAAGCGGTGCGGAACTGAGGCGAAAAACTGGTGAGCTCCAGGCGATCGGGGGCCACGCCGGCCAGCACCAGATCACGCAGCAAACCGGCAAGCCCCTGCAGCACCGCCGAAGGTTCCCGGCCGCGCTCCAGCAGCGTGCGGATGGCTTCGATGAGGCCTAGCGGCTCTCCAGCGGCCATTGATTCGGCTAGCTGCAGTAGTTCCTGCTCGGGCACTGCGCCCAGCAGCTCCCACACCGCCTGAGGCTCCACCGGCGGCGGCAGAAGGCTGAGCTGATCCAGCAGGCTCTCGGCGTCGCGCAGGCCGCCCTGGGCCCGCTGCGCCACCACATGCAGGGCTTCGGCGGTAATGCCGATCTCCTCCTGCTCCGCGATCCAGCTCAGGTGCCGCTCGAGGGAATCGAGGGGGATGCGGCGGAAATCAAAGCGCTGGCAGCGGCTGAGGATCGTGGGCAGCACCCGCTGGGGGTCGGTGGTGGCCAGCACGAACACCACGCGCGGTGGTGGTTCCTCCAGGGTTTTCAGCAGGGCGTTGAACGCCGCGGTGGAGAGCATGTGGCATTCGTCCACCACATACACCTTCCAGCGGGCCTGAACGGGCGCAAAACGAGAGCGCTCGATCAGTTCGCGGATGTTGTCGACACCGGTGTTGGAGGCGGCGTCGATCTCGATCACATCAAGGGCGTTGCCGTTGGCGATCGATGTGCACAGCTCACAGGTGCCGCAGGGTTCAGGCGTGGGGCCCTCGGAGCCGATGCAGTTGAGCGAGCGCGCCAGGATGCGGGCGCTGGAGGTTTTGCCGGTGCCGCGCGGGCCGCTGAAGAGGTAGGCCGGCGCGATACGACCGGAGCGCAGCGCATTGCCAAGGGTGGCCGCAATCGCCTCCTGCCCCACCAGCTGGTCGAAGCGCTGGGGGCGGTACTTGTGGTGGAGGGGCTGGTAGGCGGCCGGCATGGCTGGAGGCTACTGGCCGTTCTCGAGCATGCGTTCCAGCCTGTCTTCGAGCTCCTCTACCTCGCTGAGCTGATCGGCCAGCTTCTGCGCGGCCAGCCGCAGGGTTTCGAAGCCCGGGCTCTGCTGCTCCCCCTGGCTCCAGCGCTGTTCCGCTCGGGCCAGCTCCTCCTCCAGTCGGTGTTGCAGTTTCAGCCGCAGGCCATCGAGCTGTTCGATGCTGCGCCGTGCCAGGGCTTTGCCCTTCTCCAGCTGGGCGTCGTTCAGCCGCAGACCCTGGCGTAGCAGCACTCCGGCACCGGTGAGCACAGCAGCAGGCACGAACTGGCCCAGGGCCAGGGCTCCAAGGCTGCCGGTCTGGAGCCAGTTCTCCACCTGCTCGCTGCGGTGCCGGCCGGTTTTGCACCAGTGGGCGAAGTGCTCGCAGTTGTTGAACAGCAGGTTGTAGTTCTGCTCCCCCAGCCGGCTCATCGCCCGTCGCAAGCTCACCCGCGGCGTTGAGCAGTCGTCGGGGTTGTAGGCCACCACGCTGAGGGGCTGGCCGCGGCTGAACTCCGCCAGCGGACTCCGCAGGATCGCGCGACCTTCGAGGTAGTGGGCCACCGTGCCGTCGCCCAGATCGATGCCGTGGTGGTTGAACAGGCCGTGCTGGCGTGGCACCTGCAGGTGATCAGCGGCAGCCATAGGGAGCGGCTCGAGCCGAGTGCAGGGCTCAGGCGGTTTCCTGCTGAACCTGCTCGTTGCCTGGCAGAGGCAACACCTTGGCTTTGGTGCGCTCCTCCACCAGCTCGCGGGTCACAGTGAAGCTCTTGGTGCTCTTGTCCGAGGGGAGGTCGTACATCAGATCAAGCATCAGCTCCTCAACAATCCCCCGCAGGGCGCGGGCACCGGTCTTGCGGCGGTGGGCTTCGGCGGCGATCGCTTCCACGGCGCCGGGTTCGAAGTCGAGCCGCACTTCATCCATGCTCAGCAGCGTCTGGAACTGCTTCACCAGGGCATCGCGCGGTTCGGTGAGAATCGCCTCAAGGGCGCGGCTGTCGAGGGGCTCGAGCACGGCGCTCACCGGCAGACGGCCGATGAATTCGGGGATCAGGCCGTACTTCACCAGGTCATCGGGCTCCAGATGGCGCAGCACGTGGGCTGCTTGCTGATCTTTGCCCTGGCGGTTGCGGCTGCGACCTCCCTCCGGGATAAATCCGATGGAGTTGCGGCCCATCCGCCGCTGCACCACATCCTCCAGGCCGACGAACGCACCACCGCAGATGAACAGGATCTGGCTGGTGTCGATCTGAATGCAGTCCTGATAGGGGTGCTTGCGGCCACCCTGCGGTGGCACGTTGGCCACCGTGCCCTCGAGCAGCTTGAGCAGCGCCTGCTGAACCCCTTCGCCCGACACATCACGGGTGATCGAGGGGTTCTCGCTTTTGCGGGCGATCTTGTCGATCTCGTCGATGTAGATGATGCCGCGCTGGGCCTGCTCCACATCCAGGTCGGCCTTCTGCAGCAGCCGCAGCAGGATGTTCTCTACGTCCTCACCCACATAGCCGGCTTCCGTGAGAGTGGTGGCGTCAGCCACCGCGAAGGGCACATCCAGGAGTTCCGCCAGGGTCTGGGCCAGGAGCGTTTTGCCGCAGCCCGTGGGGCCGATCAGCATGATGTTGCTCTTGTGCAGGCGCGTGGCGGTCTCGCTGCTCTCGCCTTTGCCGTCGCCCTGCCAGGCCAGCCGCTTGTAGTGGT
>JBIIDQ010000329.1:0-4395 GCA_044238295.1 Vulcanococcus sp. | reverse complement strand
AGCTGAAGCGCCTGATGGCTGAGTTCGAAAAGGAACTCGCCGTTCTGAAGGGTCGCGTGGATGGCCTCGAGGCCAAAGTGGGTGAGCTGGAAGCCACCCAGTTCTCCACCACCACCAAGCTGCGTGCAGACACCCGCTGGGCGCTGGGCGGCCAGACTTTCGGTGGCGATTCGCCGCTTTACAACAAGGGCAATAACACCTACGGCGCGGGAGACAAAACTATCCCCCTGCGTAACGCCCTGAGCTTCAACTACGACGTTCGCCTGAACTTCGACACCAGCTTCACCGGTAAAGACCTGCTGCGCACTCAGCTGCGTGCAGGTAACTTCAGCGATTCTGCTTTTGGCGCCGAGCCCACCAGGCTCTCTCAGCTTGATGCAGGCTTCCAGGAGAACCTGGGCAACGCTGATGGTGGCGATGTTGTTGCCATCAACCGCCTCTGGTACAAGTTCCCTGTTGGTAAAAACGTCACCGTTGTGGCTGGCCCCCGGGTCCGTCAAGACGACATGTTTGCCGTGTGGCCCTCGGTGTACACCGGGGACAAGATCCTGAAGATCTTCCAGTTCGCTGGTGGTCCTCAGGCCAACAGCCAGGTGCTGGGTGCCGGTGCCGGTTTCTGGTGGAAGGAAGGCAAGAAGGGCTTCAGCTTCGGTGCTAACTACGTCGCCGGTAACGGTGACATCGGTGATCCCGCTGCTGGTGGTATCGCCAACGGAAATTCCGCTGCAGTCGGCTCAGTTCAGCTGGCTTACACCGGCCAGAACTGGAACATCACCGGTTTGTATGCCTATAACAACCGTGCTGTAAGCGTGGGTGCTACACCCTTCGCGCGTTCGGCTGTTTCCAGCGCTTACAACGGCACCAACGCCTTCAACCTGGCTGGTTATTGGCAGCCCCTCAAGAGCGGCTGGGTTCCCTCGATTAGTGCTGGTTGGGGTATCGGTACCTCCAGCAATGTGGGCGGTAGCCGCACCGATTCCACCGATGTCAACCTCACCACTCAGTCCTGGATGGTGGGTCTGAACTGGAAGGATGCCTTCGCCAAGGGCAATGTGCTGGGTATGGCTGTTGGTCAGCCCACCTTCGTGACCGGTGGTACCGATAACACCCCGGCCGACGGCAACTACGCCTGGGAATGGTTCTACAAGATCCAGGTCAGCGACAACATCGCTGTGACCCCGGCCATCTTCTGGCTGTCGCGTCCCCAGGGTGAATTCACCGGTAACGGCAACACCTTCAACACCTTCGGCTACCTGGTGCAAACCACCTTCCGATTCTGATCCTCGCGATCTGAAGCGCTCCTCACACGCGCGCCCGGCGTTTACTCACACACCAAAAGATTCGGCCTCCCGCATGTGCGGGGGGCTTTTTTATTGATGTTTTTCAGACGACCAGAGACGGTGATTGTCTGCAAGTCGGATGCTGGGGCTTCTCATTAGGTTCTTCTCAAAAGTCGCCTTAGGGCTGAATTTCCCTCGATTGGTGTGAGGTCCGTGAAGCTATTTCCGCGGCTTTTTCTGCCGCCGTCTGCCCTTGGCCTGATGGCTCCTGTGGCTGTTGCCGCTGCTGATCTCAATCTTGCTGGCGTTAGTCAGTACGGCCCAACTTCGTCACGCAATAGCCTCGAGCAGGTGACTTCGATCAGCCAGTTCTCCGATGTGCAGCCCACCGACTGGGCTTACCAGGCACTGAGCAGCCTGATCGAGCGCTACGGCTGCGTCGCTGGCTACCCCAACGGCACCGTCCGCGGTGAGCGCGCGATGACCCGCTTTGAAACGGCCGCTCTGCTCAACGCTTGCCTCGAGCGGATCACTGAAGTGACCGACGAACTGAAGCGCCTGATGAAGGAGTTCGAACAGGAACTCGCCGTTCTCAAGGGTCGTGTGGATGGCCTTGAGGCCAAAGTGGGTGAGCTGGAAGCCACCCAGTTTTCCACCACCACCAAGCTGCGTGGTGAGACCACCTTCGATGTGGGCGCTTACACCTACGGCGGTTCCTACAACCGCAGCCCTGCCAAGAGTGGCCCCGGCCTGGATGGTGAGCCGCTCCTGAGCGCCATGGTGTTCAACTACGACGTTCGCCTGAACTTTGACACCAGCTTCACTGGCAAGGATCTGTTGCGTACCCGCCTGCGCTCCGGTAACTACGGCAACTCCGTCTTTGATGGTGCTCAGTACCGCTCTACCAAGCTCGATAAATCTTTCGAGTCTGAGGCTGGCCCCGACGTTGTCAACATCGACCGCCTGTACTACACCTTCCCTGTGGGTAACGAACTGACGTCCACCATCGGTGCTCGTCTCCGTAATACCGAGATGGTGGCCATTACCCCCTCGGCATACAAGTCGTCCATCAGTGATTTTCTTTACGGCACCTACGGCACATCCGGCACTTACAACAAGGAAACTGGTGCTGGTGTGGGTCTGGTCTGGAAGCAGAAGGTGAAGAAGGGCAATCCCTATCTCGCCGCTGCTGTGAACTATGTGGCCAAGAACGCCGATAAGGGCAACGCCGATGAGGGCGGCATCATGACCGACAACTCAGCGGGCTCCTTCCTGGCTCAAATCGGTGGTGCTGGCGAGCACTGGGCCCTCACCGGGGCTTACCGCTACGGCCAGTGCGGCACCAACATCCGCTCTGGTACGCAGTACACCTACGACAACTCCAAGGCCAAGTGTTCAGATCTGGGTGGCAGCGCGGCTACCAACAGCTTCTCCCTCAACGGCTACTGGCAGCCCTCTGAGAGCGGCTGGATACCTTCGATCAGCGCTGGCTGGGGCATCACCACCTTCACCAATGGCTACGAAGTGGCCATCAACACCAAGAACGCTCAGTCCTGGATGGTGGGCCTGCAGTGGGATGACGTGTTCCTGAAGGGCAACTCTGCTGGTATGGGTGTGGGTCAGTCCCCTTTCACCACTTCCACCTTTGATGGCAGTACCCCCTACGACGGCAACTACGCCTGGGAGTGGTGGTACAACTTCCAGGTCACCGACAACATCAGCGTGACCCCCGCTCTGAGCTATTTGAGCCGTCCCGCTGGTCAGAACACCCCCCAGGGCGAAACCTTCAACGCCTTAGGTGGTCTGATTCAGGTGGGGTTCAAGTTCTGATCCTCTGATCAGTTCACTCCTCACTCGCGCACATCGCGCTTACTCCCACTCGCAATTTCTCGAGCCATGCGCGCCTCCAATTGGCGCGCATGGCTCATCGCCCCCAACTTCGCCTGATGAAGCGCGCTCAGCGCGCCTTCACTTGCGAGCATCTCGGCCTGGCTTGCCAGCAGGCCCAAGTTTTTCCCGGCGGTGGGCAGTGCCCGCGGAGGATCTGCTGAGCCCTGCTGATGAGGGGCTGTGTAAAGGCGCCTTTGCTTACGACCCAAGCCGCGGGTTCAGGCCGTCCAGTGATCGGGTGGCCCGAGTGAATGGGGTAACTGATCCACCACATGCGCAGTACAGGTTTTGCATCCACCATCTGTGGTGCTGATCACTGGTTCGTGATCCTGCTCCAGAGCACCGGCATCCATTCGTTGATCGCGTCGGCTGAGGTCACCACGTTTTCGTGCACGGTTGTTGTGAGGGTGATCCACTCCGGCTTTTGCCTCAGACGCTCGCCCCGATGGCGTTTGAGATGGGCGGGCCAAGCGCTGCTGAACACCAGCAGCTTCGCCTTGATCGAGCGAGGAGCTTGCGCCTCGATCCATTGGCCAAGTAGCTCCTGCCGCCACGATTTCAGCGCCAGCCGTTGTTCACGCCGATGCCCTTGAAACAAGGCACCCGGACCATGGCGCCACTGCCGTGCCAGGTTGCGCCGCCAGCGCCATCGATAGGTGCTGCGGAAGGGATCCACTGGGTCCAGCAGGATCACCCCCGCGACGGCACAACCCCGGCTCTCCAGCTCCAGGGCCACCGCATAGGCCAGCCATGCCGGCAGCGAAAAGCCTCCCAGCCAGAGGTTTGTGCCCAGTTCGCCGGCAGTGGTGTGCAACACCAGATCAGCTTGTTCCGCGGCGATCGCGCTCAGATTGCAGGCTGTTGATTGATCCCAGTGGGGAGGCGGCTTGGGAAAGCCAAGCCCCACTAAGCCCACATCGGCGGGGCAGTGCTCCTCCAGCGCGGCCAGCCCACCGCCACACCAGAGCAGGTTGGTGCTCTGCAGCCTGCTCACGAGCTGGGCCTGATCGAGCGAATCAAGCTGGGCGTGGAGTCTCTGGCGGCGCGGCTGCTGCTCCCAGCGCACGGCACCAGGCAGGTTGGTGTGAGCGTCGGGCTCTCGCAGTGCGGCCATATCGAGCTTGCCGTTGCTGTTGAGTGGAAACTCAGCGACAGCAATCAGCCTCTGCGGCAGCAAGCGTGCGTCGTCAAGGCTGTTTGCAACCGCCCCTGCAATGCTCCGTAG
>JBIIDQ010000172.1:0-4397 GCA_044238295.1 Vulcanococcus sp. | reverse complement strand
ATGTGATCGACCACCGCTTCGGTGGTCTTGAGGCCATTGCCCGTGATGTAGGCCACGGTGCGCTCCTCAGGATTGATCTTGCCCTGCTCCACCAGCTTCTTGAGCACGGCGATGGTGGTGCCGCCTGCGGTTTCCGTGAACACGCCCTCGGTTTCAGCCAGCAGCTTGATGCCGTCGATGATTTCAGCATCGGTCACATCGGCGATTGTGCCGCCGGTGCGGTTGGCAATGTCGATGGCGTAAGGGCCGTCAGCGGGGTTGCCGATGGCGATCGATTTGGCAATGGTGTTGGGCTTGACCGGGGTAATGAAGTCGCGGCCCTCACGGAAGGCAGTGGCGATGGGATTGCAGCCTTCAGCCTGGGCGCCGCTGAAGCGCACGGGCTTCTCGTCCACCAGGCCGCACTTAATGAATTCATCAAATCCCTTACGGATCTTGGTGAACAGAGAGCCGGAGGCCAGGGGAGCAACGATGTGGTCGGGCAGTTCCCAGCCCAGCTGTTCGATCACCTCGTAGCCGAGGGTCTTGGAACCCTCGGAGTAGTACGGGCGCAGGTTGATGTTCACGAAGCCCCAGCCATAGGTGTTGGCCACCTCCGAGCACAGGCGGTTCACCTGGTCGTAGTTGCCCTTCACCGCCATCAAGGTGGGGTTGTAGATCAGGGTGCCGAGCACCTTGCCCAGCTCCAGATCGCTGGGGATGAACACGCAGCAATCCAGCCCGGCATGGGCAGCGATGGCGGCGGTGGAGTTGGCGAGGTTGCCAGTGGAGGCGCAGCTCACCGTCTTGAAGCCCAGTTCGCGGGCACGGGTGAGGGCCACGCTCACGACGCGGTCCTTGAAGGAGAGCGTCGGCATGTTCACGCCGTCGTTCTTGATGTAGAGGCTCTTCAGCCCTAGGCGCTTGGCCAGATTGTTGGCCTTCAGCAGCGGTGTGAACCCGGTGCCCACATCGATGGGATCGCCGGCGATCGGTAGGAATTCTCGGTAGCGCCAGATCGACGCGGGCCCCGCTTCGATCGTGGCGCGGCTAACCCGGCTCTTAATCGCCTCGTAGTCGTAGACCACCTCCAGCGGGCCGAAGCACACGTCTTCACAGACATGGCGGGCGCCGGCCTCGTAAGGCTGGCCGCATTCCTTGCACTTCAGACCCGTAAAGGTGGGCCCAGCGGTGGAGAGGGAAAGGGTCGCCGTCACGATCGCACCTGGATCAGGTGTGTGGAACCTAGCAACGCCACACGGGTCTCCAGTTAAAACCCGAGCTTGGATATCGGGTATAGAGGTGGTTCGATTTTGGCCCTGGTGGGGCTTGACCGCACTGACTTGCTGTTTAGCCTCCTGGCAACGTCAGGCATCCCTTGCAGGCACCCGCTGATCGCCTCACCCGGCCGCTGCGCTGGCTGGGGTTTACGGCTCTTGGCCTGGGGGCGCTCGTGCTGCTGCCCCGCTTGTTGGTGGAGGGGCAATGGTTTGCGGAATTCGAAAGCACCCCGGTGATCCTGAGGCGCTGGTTGTTGCAGCTGCTTGGTTTCGGGGTGGTGCTGGGCCTTGGTGTCCCCCTGCAGTTGCAGCAGCTCAAACGCTGCTGGCGCCTGCGCCAGGAGGCCAGTCGGAAAACCCTTCCTGCAGCCCCGCTGGTGGTGCTCGGCTCACGCTGGCTGGTGGTCGTGCTCGGCGTGCTGCTGCTGTTGCTCGCTGGTGGCTTCACCTACCTCATGGTGCAGGCCCGTGATCTGATCGCCGCGCCCTTCAGCGGCAAGGTGATCACAGGGATTCCTGTGCTGGCGGATCTGCCGCCTTTCGTCTTTATTGGTCTGGCGGCCGCACTGCTGCCGCTGCTGCTGCTTTGGCCGTTCACCACCCTGCGGATCACCCTGGCGGCCGCGCTAGCGGGCTCGGCCACAGCGGTGGCCCGCGGTTGGAGCCTCTGGTTGCCGGCCCTGCTCGCAGTGCCCTTCAACGAGGCTGATCCGCTCACTGGCTTTGATCTCAGCTTCACCGTGTTGCGGCTGCCCGCCCTGCACTTGCTGGTGAGCGTTGTGCTCGCCCAGGCGATCGTGGGATTGGCAGGGTGTTTGTGGCTCACCTTCAGCGAGGGCAGCAGCCTCAGCGATCTGCGCTTTCCCGGCCTCAGCCGTGAGCAGCAGCGAGTGCTGCAACCGCAGGTTGCCGTGCTGGCACTGATGGCGTCCCTCAGCAATGCTCTGGCTCCCTTCGACCTGATGGTGAATGGCAGCGGCGTGGCCGCTGGAGCGGGCTTCGTGGATCTGCATGTGCGGCTTCCGCTGCGCTTGTTGCTGGCCCTGATGCTCTTCCTGGCTGGCCTGGGCTTGTTAGTGCCCTTGCCGCGCAACTGGCTGCGCCGCGGTGCCCTGATTCCTCTGGCGGTGACGGCGCTGGCACTGCCATTGGTGGAGTGGATCGTGGCACCGCTTGTGCAGCGCATCTGGGTGCAGCCGCGGGAGCTGGCTCTGGAAACGCCTTACTTGCGCCGTTCCATCGATGCGACCCGCCGGGCCTTTGGCCTCGAAGCGGTGAAACAGACGGCCCTCGAGCCCCGTCAGAGTCTGACGGCGGCTGATCTGGCAGCAGCCCCCGGAACCCTGGCCAATATTCGCCTTTGGGATAGCAAGCCGCTACTGGAAGCCAACCGTCAGCTTCAGCAGCTGCGCCTCTATTACCGCTTCCCATCAGCTGCAGTGGATCGTTATCCCCTCAGTGCTGATGCCACCACGCAAGGCTCCCAGCAGGTGCTGATTGCGGCCCGTGAGCTCGATACGGCCGCGCTCCCGAGCGACTCGCGCACTTGGCTCAACCGCCATCTGGTCTTCACCCATGGCTACGGCTTCACCGTGTCCACGGTGAATGCCTTCGGCCCGGATGGTTTGCCGCTCTATTTCGTGAAGGACCTGGGCCGTAGCGGCAAGGTGCAGGGCATCGAGCAGCTGGGCCTCAAGACGGAAGACGTGCAGCGGGCCCTGCCAGTGGGCCGGCCACGGCTGTATTTCGGTTCCGCTCCGGCCCACTACGTGATTGCGCCATCACAGGTGCGCGAGTTCGATTACCCAGAGGGTGATCTCAACGTTTATTCCCACTACGACGGTAGTGGTGGCCTGCCCATCCATGGGGCCTTCGACCGCTTGATGGCGGCGTTGTATCTGCCCGAGCCGCGGCTCTTGTTTACGGGGTCTTTGACGCCGCAGTCGCGATTGCTGCTCCGGCGCCAAGTTCAGCAGCGCCTTCGGGCTCTGGCCCCTTTCCTGCGCTTTGAAAGTCAGCCCTACTTAGTCACGGCACAGGTGGATGGGGGCAAGGGATACGACCCCAACCAACATCAGTACTGGATGCTCGATGGCTTCACGGAGAGCCGCAGCTATCCCTATTCCGAAGCCAATCCTGCGGGCTTGCGCTACTTCCGCAACCCGGTGAAGGCAGTGGTCGATGCGTATCACGGCCGGGTGTGGTTCTACGTGAGCGACCCAACCGATCCTGTGCTGCGCACCTGGAAGCGCGCCTTCCCTGAGCTGTTCCGGCCGCTGACGGACATGCCCAAGCCGTTGCTGACCCATATCCAGGTGCCGAACAGCCAGTTCCAGATTCAGGCGGAACGGCTGCTTCGCTACCACGTCACCGACGTGCGCACCTTCTACAACGGTGATGACGTTTGGTCGGTGCCGCTGGAGATCTACGGCAGCGCTAACACGCCGGTTCGGCCGTATCACGTGACGGTGCAGCTCCCGGGCGAAAGCAAGCCCGAGTTTGTATTGCTGCTTCCATTCTCGCCGCTGAAGCGCCCCAACATGGTGGGTTGGCTAGCGGCCAGAAACGACCCGCCCCACTACGGCGAACTGCGTTTGGTGCGCTTCCCGCAGCAGCGCCTGCTGCTTGGGCCTCAACAGGTATCAGCCCTGATCGAACAGGACCCTGCCATCAGCTATCAGTTCGGCCTCTGGAACCGCGAGGGCTCACGCTTGATCCACGGCAACCTGCTGGTGCTGCCCGTGGGTAAGGGTCTGCTCTACGTGGAGCCGATCTATTTGCAGAGCAAGAACACTGATCTACCCACCCTGGTGCGCGTAGTGGTTACCGACGGCACTCGCTTCGTGATGGAGCGCAACCTGCAGGATGCTCTCGCACGGCTCACCAGTGTTCAGCCGCTTAAGGCGCTCACACTGCCAGCTGATGCAGCACCCACACCCTGAGGTGCCCACAAAAAAACCGGGAGCCTGAGCTCCCGGTCTGGGATGGGTCAGAGCGGTTGGCTCTCACCCTTGGTCTCTCCGATCAGGCAGCCACAGCGGTCTTGGGGTCGAGTTCGCCCTTGGCGTACAGACCGGCGTAGTAGTTGATGTCGCGCTGCTTGATCTTGCTGGCGTTGCCGGCGCACCAGAACTGCTG
>JBIIDQ010000171.1:0-4419 GCA_044238295.1 Vulcanococcus sp. | reverse complement strand
GGAGTCAAAGCGAAGATTCGTTTCCGGCTACGAGGCCGGTCTACGGCACTGTCGCGACAGACGCCCCAAGTCGAAAAGGGAGTCAGATCAGAAAACTGTAGAAGGCAGTCACCAACACGGCAGTCCGGGACAATCTTAGGACGACTGGTCCGACTCGGATCCTGGTGGCAGGGGCCAGATCTGACGCACCTGATCCAGACGGTGCATCGCCTCCTGGCGGCGCGCGCCAGGCTCGCTTTCACGCAACAGGAGCGTTACGTGGCCAAGCTTGCGCCCCACGGAGGAGCCGGCCTTCCCGTACCAATGCAAATGGGCATCCGCGAGCTGGGAAAGGGCCTGGCGTTGATCGTGATAGTCGGCCGCTGGATCGTCGCTGCTGCGCTCTTCAAAGCCCAACAGATTCACCATCAAGGCTCCTGGAGCAACCAGGGAAGGCTCGGTGGCGTTTTGACCGGCAACACAGATGAGTTGCAGATCAAACTGGCTCTGATCACACGCCTCGATCGAGTAGTGCCCGGAGTTATGGGTGCGGGGCGCCAACTCATTGATCATCAAACCCCGGGGTCCGTAGAAAAACTCGATCGAGAGCACCCCGACGTAGTTGAGCGAGGTGAGCAGCGATGCCGCCATGTTGCGTACGGATTGCTGCAAGGCATGGGTGGCTTCAAAAGGAGCCAGCACCCAATCGCAAACCTGCTGATGCTGATGGGTCTGAACCAGTGGCAGACACACCACATCGCCCGATTGGTCGCGGGCCGCCACCACCGCCAGCTCCAGCTCGAAGCTCACGAACTCCTCAACAATCCAATTCTGGGGATCAACCCGCTGCAACAGATCCTCGAGATCGGCGTCACTGCGCAGCACCGCCGTGCCTTTGCCGTCGTAGCCGCCGCTGGCGGCCTTCGCCATCAGTGGGTAAGCAAACCCTTGGGGCAAAAGCGGCGGCTCCTCGGGCTTGGCCTGCCCCTGCTGATCGGCATCGCTCTGCTCATCGGCGGGGGGATCCTGTGGCTCCTGCACCCGCTGCAACGGAAACCAGGCCGGAGAGGGGAGATTGAATCGATTCAGCAATTCCCGCTGGCTGCGCTTGCACACCAACGGGCCTAGAGCATCGAGGGCAGGCTGAAAATTCACGCCATCGGCGGCCAGCGGCGCCAGCCCTTCGAGATCCACCCACTCGTTTTCGAAGCTGATAGCACTGCAGCGGCTAGCCAGCTCACGGGTGGCCTGCACATCGCGCACGTCGGCCTGCACCACGCTGGTGGCCAAGGCAACAGCAGGGTCCTGGGCGCCAGGGGTTTGCACATGGAGCTCCACGCCGCGGCGACGCGCAGCCTCAGCAAGCATCCAGGCCAGCTGACCGCCGCCCACGATTCCGACTGAACTGGCAGCGCCCATGCGCAGGAGTGCTCAATGGCTCAATGTCGCATCTGCGGGGGCCAGGCGAAAGGCAGCGAGCTCAGCTGAAACCTTTATCACCAGCAAAAGCGAAGCGCACCAGGCTGAGCAACAGCACGATCACAAACAACGCCAGACCCACCGTGCAGGCGTAGCTGATCTCGAGCTCAGCGAACGCCTGGTCGTAGACGTAATACACCAAGGTTTTGGTGGCATCCGCAGGGCCACCTTGGGTCATCAGATACACCTCTTCAAACACCTTGGTGGCTGCGATCGCTGAGATCACCGCCACGAGAGTCACGTAGGGGCGCAGCAGCGGCAGGGTGATGTCGAGATGTTTGCGCCAGCCCTCACTGCCATCCAGTTCGGCGGCTTCGTATAAATCAGCGCTGATCCCCTGCAGGCCTGCCAAGAAGATCACCATGTAGTAGCCGAGCCCTTTCCAGAGGGTCACCACCATCACCGACGGCAGTGCCAGCATGGGGTTGGTGAGAAAACCAATCGGCTGAAAACCATTGGGCAGGAGCGCGCTGAGCCAACCATTGATCAAGCCCGTTTCGGCATAGAGCCAGCGAAAGGCGATGGCAGCCACCACGATCGACACAAGCACCGGCGTGTAGAACGCGGCGCGGAACCAGTGGATCCCCGGCAGAGAGCGATTCACCAGCACCGCTAGCCCAAGTGAGCCGAGCACCACCGGCGGCACCACGCCGACGAGATACAGGAGCGTGGTGCCCAGCACCTTGAAGAACATCGGATCAGCCAGCAGCCTCCGGATGTTCGCCAGACCGACGAAACGCAGGGGCTCGCTCACATCCAAACCGCTTTGGGTGAAGCTCATCACCAGAGCCATCGCTGCTGGGATCAACACCGACAGGGCGATCAAGGCCAACCCCGGCGCCAGAAAGCCCCAGGCCGTTGCGGTTGCGTTGCCGGTACGAGGGGAAGGCTCAGACATGAAGCCAGCCGTGATCGCGCCATTGTGGGAGATCCTTCCCGAACAGTCAGTCGCTTGATGTCGATCACCCCGGTTGCGGACATCGCTGATCCGCTCGAGGTGCTGCAACGGGTGTTCGGCTACGCCAGCTTCCGCGGGCCCCAGGAAGCGATCGTTCGGCACGTGATCGCTGGTGGCTCGGGGTTAGTGCTGATGCCCACCGGTGGGGGCAAATCCCTCTGCTTCCAGGTACCGGCGCTGTGCAGGCCAGGCCTGGCAGTGGTGATCTCACCGCTGATCGCCCTGATGCAAGACCAGGTGGAGGCGTTGCAGCAGTTGGGCATTGCTGCGGCGGCCCTGCATTCCGGCCTGGAGGCAGAAGAAGCGAGCGGGGTCTGGCGCCAGTTGGACGGCGGTGCGCTGGATCTGTTGTATGTGTCGCCAGAGCGATTGCTGCATGGCGATCTGTTGGAGCGCCTGAGATCAGCTCAGCGGCCCATCGCGCTCTTCGCCATCGATGAGGCGCACTGCGTCTCCCAATGGGGGCACGACTTCCGCCCCGAATACCGGCAGCTCGATCAACTGCCCGAGCGATTTCCAAACGTGCCACGCCTGGCGCTCACCGCCACAGCCGATCCACGCACCCAGGCCGACATCCGCGAACGGCTGAGCCTGCAGCAAGACGAGGTGTTCCTGGCCAGTTTCGATCGGCCCAACATCCGCTATTTGCTGCGCCACAAACAGAGCGGCAGCCACCAGCTGCTCCAATTCCTAGGGGAGCACCGCGGCGAATCGGGGATCGTGTACGCCCGCTCCCGCAGCCGCGTGGATCGTCTGGCCGCCGAGCTCACAGCCGCCGGATACGACGCCATCGGCTATCACGCCGGCATGGAGGCCGAGCAACGGCGCAAGGCCCTGCAGCGCTTCCGGCTGGGCAGCGGCGTAGTGGTGGTGGCCACCATCGCCTTCGGCATGGGCATCGACAAGCCCGATGTGCGCTTCGTGGCCCACGTGGACCTGCCCAAGAGCCTGGAGGCTTACTACCAGGAAACGGGCCGAGCCGGCCGCGATGGGCTGCCGGCGGTGGCCTGGATGGCCCACAGCCCGGGCGACATCCCCCAGCTGCGCCGCTTCATCGACGACTCCAGCGCCCCTGAGGAACAGAAGCGGATCGAGCACGGCAAGCTCGAAGCTCTGATCGCCTTTAGCGAAGCCAGCGCCTGCCGCCGCCAGGTGCTGCTGCGGCACTTCGGCGAAACACTGCCCGAACCCTGTGGCAACTGCGACGGCTGCCTCGAGCCCAAACAGCGCAGCGACTGCCGCGTGACCGCTCAAAAGGCGCTCTCGGCGGTGTATCGAACCGGCCAACGCTTTGGAGCGGCCCATGTGGTGGATGTGTTGCTCGGCGGCAACACCGAACGCATTCGCAGCCAGAACCACGACCAACTGAGCGTGTATGGCATCGGCAAGGAGCTCGACCGCGGCCAGTGGCGGGCGCTGCTGCGCCAGCTGGTGAGCCTTGGCGCCCTGCAGTCGCCGGCGGAAGCGAAAGGCGGCCTCTGCTTTGGCCCCCCGGAACTGGTGCAGCCGTTCCTGCGAGGGGAACAGCCCCTCGAGCTGGTACTCCCGCCACCGGCCAAAGAGCAGCGCTCACGCACGAAAGCCTCCGGACAGAGCAGCGCCGCGGCAAACCTGGAACCCGACGATCCTCTACTGACAGCTCTGAAAACTTGGCGTCGCGAGCAGGCCCGCAGCCAGGGCGTGCCGCCCTATGTGGTGTTCCATGACCGCACCCTGATCGAACTGGCGGCCTTACGGCCGAGCTCCCTGGAGGAGCTGAGAGGTGTGGGCGGCATCGGCAGCGCCAAACTGGAGCGCTACGGAGAAGCGCTGCTGGAGGTGCTCCTCAAGGGCTGAACGGCAGCTGAAGACCGCAACGCCAAGGCAGAAACGAGGCGCCACCAGCAACGCCCGATAGCCTCAGGCGACAACAGCGTTGTTCCATGAACGCCACGGCCGCCGCGATTCGCACCATCGAGGTGGCGCTCAGCGCCAATCCTTACCCGGTGCTGATCGGCCGCGGA
>JBIIDQ010000170.1:0-4420 GCA_044238295.1 Vulcanococcus sp. | reverse complement strand
CGAGCTTGCGCAGGATCGCCTCGAACTGCTCGCGATCTTCCGCCGTGTCGATCGATTCAGGGGAGGTGCCCCAGATGCGGGTGCCGGTGGCCTGACCGGCGGGCGAGGCGAGCCAATGCAGCAGCGGGATTGCCAGCTTCAGGGGGGTCTGGCCGCCGAACTGCACGATCACGCCTTCAGGCCGCTCGGCCTCGATCACGTTGAGCACGTCTTCAAAGGTGAGCGGCTCGAAATAGAGGCGATCAGAGGTGTCGTAGTCGGTCGACACCGTTTCGGGGTTGGAGTTCACCATCACTGTGGCGAAGCCCTCGGCCTGCAGCGCAAACGAGGCATGCACGCAGCAGTAGTCGAACTCGATCCCTTGGCCGATGCGGTTGGGACCGCCACCGAGGATCATTACCTTGCGACGGTTTTCGGGCTGGACCTCGCTCTCGGGGGCGATCAACTCGAGCGTGCCGTCCTCACGTAGACGCTCCAGCGGCCGCTCATAGGTGGCGTAGTGATACGGCGTGGTTGAGGCGAATTCAGCGGCACAGGTATCCACGGTTTTGAACACCGCGTTGACCCCCAAGCGCTGCCGCTGCTCGCGCACCGCGAGCTCCTGGGCTCCAGTGGCCCAGGCGATCTGGCGGTCGGAGAAGCCCAACTGCTTCAGGGCGAGCAGCGCATCCGCATCGAGATCCTCGAGGCGCGAGCCCTTCAGCCACCGCTGTTCCGCTTCGATGATTCGGCGCAGCTTGGCCAGGAACCAGGGATCGATTGAGGAGATGCGGTGGATGTCGGCATCGCTGTAGCCATTCACCATCGCGGTGCGCACCGCAAAGATCCGATCGGGCGAAGGCGTGCGCAGGGTGCGGTCGAGCTCGGAGCGCTCGGGGGTGGGATCGGTCCGGTCGCAGCCCCAACCGGCATGGCCGGTTTCGAGCGAACGGATCGCCTTCTGGAACGACTCCTCAAAGTTTCGGCCAATCGCCATCGCCTCACCCACCGACTTCATCGCCGTGGTGAGCACCGCCGGGCTGCCGCGGAACTTCTCGAAGGCGAAGCGGGGAACCTTCGTGACCACGTAATCAATGGTGGGCTCGAAGCAGGCCGGTGTCTTGCCGGTGATGTCGTTGAGGATTTCGTCGAGCGTGTAACCCACCGCCAGGCGAGCGGCGATCTTGGCGATCGGGAAGCCTGTGGCCTTCGACGCCAGGGCCGAGCTGCGCGACACGCGCGGATTCATCTCGATCACGATCACATCGCCATTGGCGGGATTGATCGCGAACTGGATGTTGCTGCCGCCGGTGTCCACACCGATCTCGCGGATGATCGCAATCGACTGATCGCGCAGCCGCTGGTATTCACGGTCGGTGAGGGTCTGGGCCGGCGCCACGGTGATCGAGTCACCGGTGTGCACGCCCATCGGATCGAGGTTCTCGATCGAGCAGACGATCACCACGTTGTCGGCGGTGTCGCGCATCACCTCCAGCTCGAACTCCTTCCAGCCGAGCAGAGACTTCTCAATCAGGATTTGGTTCACCGGGCTGGCATCGATGCCGCTCAGGCAGATGGCCCGGAACTCTTCGGGGTTGTAGGCAATGCCGCCGCCGCTGCCGCCGAGGGTGAAGGCGGGTCGAATGATGCGCGGGTAGCTACCGATCTGCTCGCCCACCACCTCGGCTTCCTCGAGGGTGGTGGCGATGCCGGAGGGGCACACGGCCACGCCGATGCGCTCCATGGCCTGTTTGAACAGATCGCGATCTTCCGCCTTCTCGATCGCCTGCAGGTTGGCGCCGATCAGCTCAACGCCGTATTTCTCGAGGGTGCCGTCTTTGGCGAGGGCCACCGCCAGGTTGAGGGCGGTCTGGCCGCCCATGGTGGGCAGCAGCGCATCGGGGCGTTCCTTCTCAATCACGCGCCGCACCACATCCGGGGTGAGCGGCTCGATGTAAGTGCGATCCGCCATGTCCGGATCGGTCATGATCGAGGCGGGGTTGCTGTTCACCAGCACCACCTCAAACCCCTCGGCCCGCAGGGCTTTACAGGCCTGGGTACCGGAGTAATCGAACTCGCAGGCCTGCCCGATCACGATCGGCCCTGAACCCAGCAGCAGGATGCGACGCAAATCCGTGCGACGGGGCATGGGCAGTTGTCCGGCGGCCAAACCCGCCTAGCCTCTCACGGGGGATGGCTAGTGTTAATCCCAAGTCAGAGGTGACGTCTTCATGAGCGAACTCCAGCGCCTGAAGGGGCTGCTGCCCCCCGAAATGCAGAGCTGGGTGTTTGTGGAAGCCGCCGCATCAGCCGACCCACCGCTGATCACCATCGAGGAGATCGGCCGCGATGAGGTGGAGATTCAGCTCGACCTCCAGAAGTGGGATGCCCTGGCGATCGACCACCGCAACCTGCTCTTCTGGCACGAAGTGGGCCGCATCCAGAACGACGCGGTGCCCCGCGATGGCTGGGAGATGGCGGCGCTGGCGATCGGCCTTGGCGGGGCGATCGGTGAGCTGTGGGTGCAGGACGGCCTACTGCTGCTGATGGCCCTTGGCCTCTCGGGCTTCGCCGGCTACCGCCTCTATCTCAAAAACAACTCGGAAAAGCGCCTGCAAGACGCCATCGCAGCCGATGAGCGCGCGATCGATCTGGCCTGCCGCTTCGGCTACAGCCTGCCCAATGCGTACAAGAGCCTGGGCGGTGCCCTAAAGGAGCTTGTGGAGCAGACCCGCAAGAAGAAGAAACGCGGGTTCTACGAAGACCGGCTCGAGGCGCTGCGCAAGAGTGCAGGCAAGGCCCGCGCCGAAATGGCGCAACAACAGGGCTCCCGTCAATCCGTGAGCAGCGAGAACGTGTATGGCTGAGGCCGTTAACCCCACAGAGGCCGCCAGCCCCACCAAACCCAGCCCCGATCCCAGCCGCCCCCGGCTCAACCTCGACGACAGCAAGCAGCTCGCCCTGCTGGCCGCTGAAGCCTGTGACGACCGCAAAGCCGGCGACATCGTGCTGCTGCGGGTGGAGGAGATCTCCTCGATTGCCGATTGGTTTGTGATCGCCACCGGCTTCTCCGATGTGCAGGTGCGCGCCATCGCCCGCTCGGTGGAAGACAAAATCGAGGAGGAAAGCGGCGGCCGCCTGCCCCTGCGCAAAGAGGGCCAAAAGGAAGGCCGTTGGGTGCTGCTGGATTACGGCGAAGTGATCGTGCACGCCCTCACCCCCGATGAGCGCAGCTACTACGACCTCGAATCCTTCTGGGGCCACGGCGAGAAGGAGACCTATCTAGGGTCAGAACAAGCACCGCCGGCCTGAGGCCGGGCCCCGATGGCCGGCACCGACCCCACCCCGGATCTCAGCCAGGTGGTGTGTCCGGTGCCACGTGAGCAGCGGCCGCTGGAGCAATACAAGGAGCTTCAGGCCAGCTGGTTTTTCGTATGGCCCCATAACGGCACCAGTGGACTGGCCACCCCACTGATCCGCGCTTGGCTGATCGTGCTGCCGCTCACGATGCTCGTGGCGAGCGGCAGCGTGCCCCTGCGCCACAACCTGCCGCGGCTGGTGATCGCCGGTGCGGTGGCTGGGCTGGTGCTGCCGCTGTTGCTGCTGGTGCGGCAGTGGCTGGGCTGGACCAACCTGCAGCGCCGCCTAATGGCGACGGCGGTGGAATACGAGGAATCGGGCTGGTACGACGGCCAGGTGTGGGAAAAACCGGTGGCCTGGCGTCAGCAAGACCTCCTAGTGGCCAACCATGAGGTGAAGCCGGTGCTCTGGCGGTTGCAGCAGGCCATGGCCATCATTGCGGCGTTGATGCTGGTGGGATCCAGCCTCTGTCAGGCTCTCTGAGCGATCGGGCCTGAGCCCTGAATGAGCTTCTCGAGCAGCTTCGGAACCAGCGGACGTCCGAGCGTGCCGCCCCTGGAGGTGCGGCTCACCCGCAATGGCATCAGTGAATCGCTGCATCGAGTGCATGCGGTGGTATGCGACCAGCGCGGGCGAGTGCTGATGCGAGCCGGCGACCCGCAGCAGCTGAGCTTCATCCGCTCGGCCCTCAAACCCTTCCAGGCCCAGGTATTCGTGAGCAGCGGCGCTGCCGACCAGGGCAACCACGATGAGCGGGCTCTAGCGATTGCCTGTGCCTCCCACGCCGGCGATGCCGAACAGGCCCGCGAGGCGTTCAAGATCCTCTGGAAATCGGATCTGGAAACCGAACAGCTGCAGTGCCCCACGCCGAAGGGCCGCCAGAGTCCGCTGGAGCACAACTGCTCGGGCAAACACGCCGCCTTTCTGGCCACCTGCAAACGCATGCAATGGCCCTTGGAGAACTATTTACAACTCGATCACCCCTTGCAGCAGCAGGTGCTCAAGCGGGTGGGTGAATTGCTGGGGATGCCCGCCGCCGAACTGCTGGCCGCCCGCGACGACTGCGGCGCCCCCACACTGC
>JBIIDQ010000008.1:0-15411 GCA_044238295.1 Vulcanococcus sp. | reverse complement strand
ACTGAGAGCATTTCCAGAGAGGTGATCGGATAGTTCGTGATCCGGCCCCCGGGCGTTGTCATGACGCCACCAAAGGCGAAGCCAGCCTGCATGGAGGCCTGGAAAAACAGAGAGCCTGCTAACGACTGATAGCCCACCACTCCGAGGGTGAGTCCCACCAGATCAGCCAGGATGCCGCGCTTGATCAGCCGGCCGGTTTCCCCCTTGCTGGGATGCACAGGGCTGGCCAAGGCGCGGCCGCAGCGCACCACCAGCCAGCTCTGCCAAAGGCACCAGAGCAGCACAAAGAAGGCGATCGAGGTGAGCGAGATCCCTGGGCTCAGGCCCAAGGCCTTATCGGCGCGGGCGCCAATTTGGCCGCCGATGTTGTTGAACAGCAGCACTCCCATCACCACCACCGCCAGCACCAGCTGAGCCCAGAAGCGCACCCAGCCCAGGCGCCTCAGGGCAGCGGAGATCAGCTGGAGGTCGAGGCGATCGGCCATGGGATTGAGCGAGGGCGCCGGAGTTCGCCCAAACCTGCCATGGGAGGATGCCCCCGGCGAGGGCCCCGACGCTTCTTGTTGGTGATTCGGCTGTTGTTTAGGCCAGCTGTGATCGCAGCGGTGGGTACCCCTTGATTCCTCTGCGCACGCCAGATCAAGCCGCCGGCCCAGCTGCGATCGCCCTTGGCAGTTTTGATGGGCTGCATGAAGGTCACCGTCAGGTGATTGCCTCGGTTGTTGAGCGCGCAGCCCCTGCCGGATTGGTGCCCACGGTGGTGAGCTTCTGGCCCCACCCCCGCGAGGTGCTCTATGGCGAGACGCGCCTGCGCCTGGATTTACCCGCCGAGAAGCTTGATCTGCTGGAGCCCCTTGGCATCGATCAGTTGGTGCTCGTGCCATTCACAGCTGCGCTGGCGGCCCTGAATCCGGCTGACTTTGTCGATCAGGTGCTGGTGCGGCAGCTGCGAGCCCGGTTGGTGGCAGTGGGTGAAAACTTCCGCTTTGGCGCTGGCCGCAGCGGCGATATCAACACGCTGCGCGAGCTGGGAGCGGCACGAGGGATGGAGGTGGTGGTGCAACCGATCCTCAGCGATCGCAACGGCCGCCTCAGCAGCAGCCGCATTCGTCGTGCGCTCGATGCCGGCAATCTCGAAGAGGCCAGCCGTTTGCTGGCGCGGCCTTATCGCTTTGGGGGGCGTGTGGTGCGTGGCCGCGGCCTAGGCCGGGAACTGGGCTGGCCCACCGCAAACCTGCAGGTGGATGGCCGCAAGTTTTTGCCTCAGCAGGGGGTGTATGCCGCTTGGGTGTGGCTGCATGGGGAGCGTTTGCCAGGTGAGCGCTTGGCAGCGGTGATGAACCTCGGCCCCCAGCCCACGGTCGACCCCAGCGCTCCGTCGGCTGTGGAGGTGCATCTGCTTGGAAGGCAGCTGGAGCTCGAGGGCGCCCAACTGCTGGTGGAGCCGGTGGCGTTGCTTCGCCAGCAGGAGCGCTTCGAGACGCTTCACGCGCTGGTTGCCCAGATCGGCCGCGATGCCGCGCGGGCCGAAGCCCTCCTGCTGTCAGCCAGCGGGGTACGCATTGGCCAGGCCCCAGCTGATGAAGGCGGCGATGGCCCCCAGCAGCAGAATCCCTGAGATCAGCACCAGCATCGGGCTGTCGGATCCGCCCTGCCCCATGACCACGCCGTTGTGGAAGTGCGCTCACCCTAAGCAGACCGTCTTGTTCCAGCCCTGTTCATGACTGCACCCGCACAACTCCAGCCGGTGTTGCGTCTGCTCGACGCCAATCTCGATCGCGCGCGCGAAGGTTTGCGGGTGGTGGAGGACTGGTGCCGCTTCGGCATGAACCGCTCCGACCTGGTGGCCCGGCTGAAGGATCTCCGCCAGCGCCTGGGTCTGCTGCATCAGAGCCGTTACAAACAAGCGCGGCACACCGCTGGGGATGTGGCGGCTGGCATGGCTCACCCGGCTCAGGAGCAACGGTTGCAGCCCGAGCAGGTGCTGGCGGCCAACTGCGGCCGGGTGCAGGAGGCGCTGCGGGTGCTCGAGGAATTTGGCCGCGGCGTGGATCCGCAGCTGGTGGCTGAGGCGGCGGCCATCCGCTACGCCCTCTACGACCTGGAGGTGGAGCTGCTCCGGGCTGCGGGCTCGGGTGATCAACGCCGCAGTCAGCTTCTCGATTGCAAGCTGTATCTCGTGACTAGCCCCTCGCCGCGGCTGGAGGCGGTGGTGGAGTCGGCCTTGCAGGGCGGCGTGCGCTTGGTGCAATACCGCGCCAAGGAGGGCAGCCTGGCCCCGGATGGCCAGCCGATCACCGATGCAGTGCGCCTTGAGCAGGCCAGTGCGCTGCGTCAGCTCTGCAGCCGCTACGGGGCGCTGTTCCTAGTGAACGACCGCATCGATCTCGCTCTGGCCGTGGATGCTGATGGGGTGCATCTTGGCCAGGGCGATCTGCCCCCAGCCCTCGCGCGCCAGCTGCTTGGGCCGGAGCGGTTGATTGGCCGCAGCACCCACGCCATCAGTCAGCTGCGCCAAGCGGTGGCGGATGGTTGTGATTACGTCGGAGTGGGTCCCGTAAATGCCACCCCCACCAAGCCGGGTCGTGAGCCCGTGGGTCTCGACTATGTGCGTCAGGCGGCCGCGGAACGCTCGATTCCCTTGTTCGCGATCGGTGGGATCGAGCCCGGCAATCTGGCGGCGGTGCAGGCTGCGGGTGCTGAGCGAGTCGCCGTGGTGCGGGCGATTACGGAAGCTGCGGATCCAGCTCAGGCCAGCCGTGAGTTGATCACCATGCTGCAGTGATGGCCATGAGCGAGATCACCCTCCAGATTCGCCTCAATGGCGATCCGATTCAGTGCCCCGCAGGCTTGTCGCTGCTTCAGCTGCTGGAGCTGCGGGGCTACAAGCCGCAGCTGGTGGTGGTGGAATTCAACGGGGAGATTCTTCCGCGGGCTCGTTGGGCTGATCAACCCGTACGGGAAGCCGATGCGGTGGAAGTGGTCACCATCGTGGGGGGCGGTTCCTAGATTTCTGCCTATCTATTCCGGCCCTGGTTTTGCCTGAACAGCACTCCACACCGCTGCAGCGTCGCGGCATTGCTCGCTTGATGTTGCCGGCGCTGATCGGTGCAGCCCTGGCTGTCGCGGTGCTTCTGCCCCAGCCCGCGCTGGCTGCCAGTGGCGGCCGCATCGGCGGCGGCAGTTTCCGCTCCGCACCGATGCCCCGCAGTTACGGCGGCGGATATCGCGGCGGTGGATATCAGCGGGGATATGGCGGTGGGGGTATCGGCTTCCCGTTCATCGTTCCGTTCTTCTTCGGTGGCGGTGGCCTCTTTGGCTTCCTGGTGCTGATGGCCGTGGTGGGTTTGGTGCTGAATGCCTTCCGCGGCGGTGGCGGTGGGTCTCAGGCTCTGCCCGCGGGTATGCGTGGTGGTGATCTGGATGGTTATCGCCCGGATGGTCCGGTGGCAATCGCTCAGTTGCAGGTGGGGTTGCTGGCTTCGGCGCGCGACCTCCAACGGGATCTCCGAAGCCTGGCTTCCAGCTCTGATACCAGCACCAGTAGCGGTCTGCAGCGTGTGCTTCAAGACAGCACCCTGGCCCTGCTGCGACATCCCGATCTCTGGGTGTATGCCAACGCTGAGTTGGGTCAGGTGCCCTTCCAGGCAGCCGAATCCACGTTCAATCGCCTGTCCATGACGGAGCGCAGCAAGCTCTCCGGTGAGATCACCACCAATGTGAGCGGTTCAGTGGGCCGGAGCGCCAGCGGCAGTGCTGGCGATGCCGATGCCACCAGCGACTACATCGCGGTGACGCTGCTGGTGGCCAGCCGCAGTCGGATCGCCCTGAAACCGGTGAACGGCAGCGAGGAGTTGCGCGAAGCCCTGCGGGTGATCGGTTCGGTGCCTTCCGATCAGCTGTTGGCGTTGGAGGTGATCTGGCAGCCTGAAGGGGCTGGAGACGTGTTGAGCGCTGACGAGTTGATCACGGCCTATCCAGACCTCAAACATCTCTGAAGCGTTTTTGGCCCCTTTTGTTTATCTGCAGATTTGAGGAACTACAGAAACTCTTCCGCTGAAAAGGTGTTGTAATCCAATTCAACGGGCTGGCGTATTTGTAGGTTGGCGGTCCTTCATTCCGTGTGTGTGTCCGCCTCATCTCGCCATTCAGAAACCCGAGCCATGAAGTGGCAGGCCAATGGCGAATTGGCTGGCAGTGACCTGCATGCTCTGCTCAACCGCCTGCACCAGGTGGAAACCGAAGAGCGGGCTCAGGAGCTGCAGCAGTGCTTAGGCCGCCGCGCTGAAGAAGGCTGAGCCGGCAAGCTTGAAGCCGATCTGCAATTTGGCCTCGGCCGGTTGCTGCAGGCCTGCTGCTTCAGCACAGTGCGCTCACCTGAAGCCGCCGCCAGATGACGCGTTCGCTGCAGTGGGTGAATAGCCCTGTGCTGCTTGAAGCACTCGAGCGCTACGAGCAGCGGCGACTCCCCCGCTCCATGCAGCTCTGGCTCGAAGAGGTGCTGGAACTCAAGGCCCCTGCTCAGGCACCGTTGCGCCCCCACTGTTGAGCATCCGCAGGGCGGCCATCGCTGCGCCGTAGCCGTTGTCGATGTTCACGACGCATAGGCCTGGGGCGCAACTGGCGAGCATCCCTTGGAGGGCTGCCTGGCCACCGGCGCTCACCCCGTAGCCCACGCTCACAGGCACGCCGATCACTGGCTGGGGCATCAGTCCGGCGAGCACCGTTGGGAGTGCCCCTTCCATGCCAGCGCAGGCGATCAGTACGCGCGCCGGTTGCAGCCGCTCGAGCTGTCCCAACAGCCGGTGCAATCCGGCGACGCCCACATCGAGCACCAGATTGCACTCGATACCGTGCCACTGCAGGGCCAGCTGGGCTTCGCTGGCTACCGGTAGATCGCTGGTGCCGCCGCTGAGCACCACCACTTCGCCGAGCTGAGGCTGGCGCGGTGCCGGAGGCCCCAGGCTCAGGCAGCGCGCCTCGCGGTGAAAACGCAACTCCGCTCGGTGCTCTGCTGCCGTTGGTTCCACCTGCAGCAGCTGCTCCACAGCCGCCGCTTTGGCAGCGTCCACCCGTGTAGCTAGAGCCAGCTCACCGTGCAGCCGCAGCCGCAGCAAAATGTCGGCAATCTGTTCGGCGGTCTTGTGCTCGCCCCAGATCGCTTCCACCATTCCGATGCGCTGGCGTCGTTGCAGATCCAGGCGCGCTTCCTGGTTCATGCCGCCGGTTGCAGTTCCCCTTCGAACACCAGCGGGAACGGGTTGCCCTGCTGGGTCCCAGTGGTTTCACGGGCCAGCTGTTCAAAGCGCTCCTGCACAGCCTCCAGCTCCTCGACAGGAATCGCCTTCCATTGATCGCGGCTAGCCCAGCGGATCAGCAGCGTGCCCTCCTCGCGCTCTGGGTCCCAAAGCAGGTCGCGTCCGAGATAACCAGGCTGTTGTTTGAGCCAGGGATCCCAGCTGCCGCGCTCGGCCTCCAGCCAGGCCTGGCGTGCTTCGGCCGGCACCTTCACCCGAAGGTGCTCCACCACCGCCACCTCAAATGAACCGCCGGCTAGCTGCTGCTCGGCGATCGCCACATCAGGATGGCCAGTGATCAGCATCAGCAGGCAGAGTACAAGGGTAGAAACGCTAGCCAGTGCGCGCTGTATTGCCCGTGTCACGGTTTCTGCAGCAGCGCCACCGCCTGGCAGGAAATGCCCTCCTCTCGCCCCTCGGGGCCGAGTTGTTCATTGGTGGTGGCCTTCACTCCCACTTGATCGGGCTGCAGACCCATGCGGGTCGCAATGGCGGTGCGCATCGCTTCGATGTGGGGTTTGAGCTTGGGGCGCTCAGCGATCACCACTGAGTCCACGTTGATGACGCTCCAGCCCCGCTCTGCCACCAGCCCAACCACCTGTTCAAGTAGCACCAGGCTGTCGGCCCCTTTCCACTGCGGGTCGTCGGGGGGGAAATATTTGCCGATGTCGCCCAGCGAGAGCGCGCCGAGCAGGGCATCCATGATGGCGTGCACCAGCACATCCGCATCGCTGTGACCATCGAGCCCGAGCCCGGCGGGATGCTCGAGGGTCTGGCCTCCCAGGATCAGCGGACGGCCTGGCACCAGGCGATGGATGTCATATCCGTTGCCGATGCGCAGTTGCATGCAGGGGAAACAGGCGCTTGGTCTGACCCTATTGCGTGCACGGATCAGAACCGTTGGCCATCCCCAAGGATTTGCAGCTGGGTGCCCTCACGCCCCATCACGGTCACGGAGTCGCCTACGGCCAAAGGCTTTTCCGGATCAAGGTTTGTGGCAGCCCAGCTCTGTCCTTGCCAGCGCACTCGCCCCGTGGACTCGTCGTTATTGAAGCCGCTGATCACTGTGGCTCGCTCACTGCTGTCGCTGGCAAGGATGCGCCGGCTCCGTTGTCGAGACCAACGCTGCAGTAGGGCCAGGACCCCTGTGGTGGCTGCGCCAAAAAGCAGCAGCTGCAGGCCCGCCGTCACTGTGGGCATTAGAGCGGTCAATACCGATACACCCAGTGCCGCAAACGCTGCGGCCATGAGCCCCTCCCATTCAGCCCCGAACCACTCCACCGCCAGACAGGCCAAACCCAGCAGCAACCAAATCAGCGGAGCCGGAATCATGGAGCTGGTGGTGGTGGAAAGCGGCGTGGCCATGCTGCCTAGCCTGAGGCCAGCGCGAGTGACTGCCTGTGGAAACGCTGTTTGGTTTGCCTGCATTGGCAGTCATTGCCTTGCTGGGCATTAACGGGGTCAAGATCACCAGTGGGGGGCAGTCGAGGCTTGTCGAGCGTCTTGGTCGCTACGACCGACAGCTGCAGCCTGGGCTGTCGTTTGTTTTGCCCGTGGTCGAGAAGGTGGTCAGCCATGAGTCGCTGAAAGAGCGAGTGCTGGATATTCCTCCTCAGCAGTGCATCACCCGCGACAACGTCGCGATTGAAGTGGATGCCGTCGTGTACTGGCAGCTTCTAGAGCATGCGCGCGCTTACTACGCCGTGGACAATCTCCAGGCGGCAATGGTGAATCTTGTGCTCACCCAAATCCGTGCCGAAATGGGCAAACTTGATTTGGATCAGACCTTCACTACCCGTCAGGAGGTGAACGAGGCACTGCTGCACGAGCTTGATCAGGCGACCGATCCTTGGGGCGTGAAGGTGACACGGGTTGAGCTCCGCGATATCCAGCCATCCCGTGGAGTGCAGCAGGCGATGGAGCAGCAAATGACTGCTGAGCGTGAAAAGCGGGCGGCCATTCTGCGTTCGGAAGGGGAACGGGAATCTCAGCTGAATGCTGCCCGTGGGCGTGCTGAGGCATTGGTGCTCGATGCCAAGGCCAAGCAGGAAGCTGTGCTCTTGGAAGCCGAGGCAATGGCCAAACGCCAGTCTCTTCTCGCTCAGGCCCGAGCTGATGCAGCTGGTCGACTGGCGTCGGTGATGCAGGTCAACCCTCAGGCTTCTGAAGCGATCCGCCTACTGCTTGCTGGCGATTGGATGGAGATGGGGGAGGCGATGGCGAATGCCCCGGGTGGCAGCGTCTTGATGGTGGATCCCCAGAGCCCCGCCTCGTTGCTCACAGCGTTGCGAGATCTTCAAAAGCCTCAGGCCTGAGGGTTATTGCTGTTGTTGCGCCTGCCAGCGCGCGAACAGATCTGGGCGTCGCTCGCTGGTGCGCTGCTGCTGTTGCTGAGCGCGCCAGCGAGCAATGGCACCGTGGTCGCCGCTGCGCAACACGTCGGGCACGGTCATGCCGCGGAAATCGGCGGGGCGGGTGTAGTGGGGATGCTCAAGCAGCAGAGCGCTGTGGCTCTCCTCCTCCAGGCAGGCTTCAGTGCCCACCGTGCCAGGAAGCAGCCGCACGACGCCGTTGATGATTGTCATTGCAGGCAGTTCCCCGCCGGTGAGCACGAAATCACCGATCGACACCTCCTCATCGGCGAGGGCGCGGATGCGTTCATCGAAGCCTTCGTAGTGGCCGCAGAGGAAGACCAGTTGCTCGTACTCGGAGGCCCAGCGGCGTAGATCGGCTTGCTGCAGGGGCTTGCCCTGGGGACTCATCAACAGCACCCGTCGCCGGGGCAGCACTGGGATCGCCTCCACGGCGGCATACACAGGCTCCGGCTTGAGCACCATGCCGGCACCGCCGCCATAGGGCTCATCGTCCACCTTGCGGTAGCGGTCGTTGGCGAAATCGCGCGGATTGTGCACGTGCAGTTCAGCCCGGCCGGCGGCGAAAGCGCGGCCGATCACGCCAAGGCCTTGTAGCGGCGCGAACGCCTCTGGGGCCAGGCTCACCACATCGAGTCGCATGGGCTCAGGTTGCGGCGGCAGGCTTACTGACGCGGCGGATCTCTGAGCTGAAGCTCGCCCGGCCGGGCCGGCCGTCGGCGGGCTGCTCAATGGTGGAGCGCAGGCGAAGGTTGGGTTTGTTAAACCAGATCCGCTCGCGCAGTTCGGCTCCGTTCTGCTGGCTCACCAGCTCAAGGCTGCCATCGGGCCAGAGGGTCCAGAGGCCTTGCTGCTCACCTGCGCTGAAGCTGCCATCAGTGCTGAAGAGCAGCTGCCGTGGTGCTTGATCCTTGGGCCCCACGCTTAAGCCGCCAGGATTTCCATCCACGTAGCGCACCACCAGTTCGCCACGCTCGCTGCTGTGCCATTCATCGCCCTCGCCGGCGTCGGCCTCGGCACCCAGCACAAAGCGCGAGCGCAGGCTCATCCACTCGCCTTCGCAGAAGCGCAGGAAGGCCTCGATCGTGGCGGGGGGGAAGGGGGTGGCGGGATCGCTCATCGGGCGATTCTCTCAGCTGCCCCTCAGCTATCGCCCCGGTAACCGAGTTCAGCCAGGCGGGAAGCGCTGCGGCGCCAGTTCGGCACCACCTTCACGAATAGCTCCAGATACACAGGTCCGTTAATCAGCTTCTGCATCTGCTGGCGCGCACCACTGCCGATATCCCGCAACATGCGCCCGCCCTTGCCGATCAGGATGCCTTTCTGGCTGCTGCGCTCCACCAGCACGGTGGCCAGCACAGCCGTGCGAGGACCGTCATCCACAATCCGCTCGATTTGCACCGCCACCGAGTGGGGGATCTCCTCGCGGGTGTGCTGCAGCACCTGTTCGCGAATGAGCTCTGCCAGCAGCAGTTGCTCCGGCTGGTCGCTCACCGCATCCGGCGGATAGAGATGTGGACCCTCCGGTAAGGCGGCCGCAAGGGCTTCCACCAAGGTGCTCGTTCCGTCACCGGTGAGTGCGCTCACCGGATGGAGCGGCCAGTCAGGCACCAGGTCGCGGTAACTGGCTTCCAGCTCGGCAGCCTCAGCGGGGTTCACGAGGTCGTGCTTGTTGAGGGCTACATGCACGGGCGCTCGGGCATGGGCCAGGAGCTCCGCGATGAACCCATCCCCTCGCCCAGCCGGTTGGCTGCCGTCCACGAGCAGCAACACCACATCCACCTCGCCGATGGCGCCGCGGGCGGTCTGCACCAGCCGTTCGCCAAGCAGGTGATGCGGTTTGTGGATGCCTGGGGTATCGACCAGAACCAGCTGGGCTTCAGGAGTTGTGAGGATCGCCCGCAGACGGTTGCGGGTGGTTTGGGCGATCGGCGAGGTGATCGCCACCTTCTCACCAACCAATTGATTCAACAGGGTCGACTTGCCCACATTCGGCCGGCCCACCAGGGCGACAAAACCTGAGCGGAACCCGTCTGGGCTTTGTCCCAGTTGAAAACCGCCAGCCATGGCCTCCGCCGGCAGCTCGCTGAGATCCGGAAACGGTGGCAGCGGGTCGGTGGGGGGGCTTGGCTCCATAACCTCACCATGGCAGCCCGCCGTTCCCATTGATGACCGCCAACTCGATCCCCCAGCCCACCTTTCAGCAAGCGATGGACATCACGGCCCAGTGGTTGGGCCTGTGGGAGAACGGTGAGTTGAGTGATGAGGTGTTGAGCGACCGGGTGGCTGAGATGGTGGCCAGCCGCGATGGCGCCCGTGGATTCTTTGTGGTGTCTTTGGCAGGGGATTACCCACTGATGGATCGCCTGCCTGATCCGGTGGTGCTGGCGCTGCGTCAGGCCGGTGCAGGGGTGGTGGATCTGAGTGTGCGCAATCTGGCGATGAGCACCGCGATGGCGCTCCACCATCAGCGCAGTGGTGATGGTGGCCAGCAGGCCGGCTCGGAGCGGGTGCAACTGCGTTGCACAGAACTGCTTCGCCTGCTGGAGCCGAGTCTGGTGAAGGATCGGCTGGAAACCCTGCTGGAGGGCACCGCTGGTCGTGGTGAGGACGTTGCCTTTCTGGATCGATGGGGTTACGACGCCGAGCAGAGGGCCGCGATCGCTGATGCGGTGGTGGCGGTGGCTGAAGCCTGAATGCCCTGGGGCGGCACGAGAACACCGGCTGCCCATGAAAAAAGCACCCTTGCGGGTGCTTGAACAGCGTTGCGATTGAAGTGGTGATTAATCGCGGCGCCCGCCGCCGTTCAGGGCGATCACCAGGCGCAGGATGAAGATGAACAGGTTGATGTAGGTGAGGTACATGCCCAGAGCGCCGGCCAGGTACTGGTCGTCGCTGTAGGTGCGGGGCATCGTGTAGAAGTCGACGAAGGCAGCGCCTACGAAGATCACGGTGCCAAAGCCGGCGATCATCAGCTCGAAGCCGCCGCCGCCGAATCCGGGAACGAAGATTCCGCCGATCACCTGCACGAGCATGGCAATGATCAGGCCAAGGATTCCGAGGCCCACCACACCGCTCAGGGCCTGGCCCAAGTTGTCGCTCATGCGGCGGCCCATCACCGAGGCCGCCACGAAGGTGATACCGGTGGCCAGGGCAGCGGTGCCGATCGCACCGATGCCGGCTGTGCCGATGGCCATCGCCACCAGGCCACTCAGGGTGTAGCCGGTGATCAGGCTGTAGGCAGCCAGCAGCGGCAGGGCCGTGCTGTTGTTGCCCTTCATCGCCACGTTTTGGGCCACGAAGAAGAGCACGAAGTTGCCGATCAGTGCCACCCAAAACAGGGGCATGAACAGGCTGGGGCTGCTGGCCATCAGGGCCAGACCACCCATCACGCCACCGGCGGTGAGCACCATGCCGCCGCCCACATAGGGCAGGGCCTTGTTGACCACATTGGGACCAACCAGGGCGCTGGATTGCGCCTCGCGGATGGCCTCCTGAAAATTGCTGCTGGCCGGCATGGCACAGAGGGAAGACTTCCCTCATCCTGCCAGTGATGTCCAGGTTGCGTGGGGGTGCTGGGTGTGGATCCCCCTATCGCTCGTCGCTGGACGCGTGCGAGCTGCCATGGGGCCAGAGCAGCACTATCAACACGGCTATAGCGGTGCCGATGCACGATTCGGCGAAGCGCAGCAGGGCGTTCAGGCCAGGACTCAAAGCCGGATCCAGGCTGGCTGTCACCATCACCACAATCACAGTGATGGCGGCCAGTCGGCCGTGGCTGGGCACATTGAACGCTGTGCAGATCACACCTGTGGCAAAGATCGCCGCGGCCATCCCGATGGGGTGAAACGGCAAGAGTGTTAGATAGATCGCGCTGGTGAAAGCTCCGATCGCGCTACCGAGAACCCGCAACGAGGCTGAGCTGGTGGTGTCTTCGCGGGTGAGCTGGGTCACCACAATCGCTGAAATGGCTGACCAGAGCCCCCCGATCTTGGGCAGATATCCGGGAAAGAGGCTGGTGAAGCTGAAACCGATCCAGTAGGCCAGCAGCGCCGCAAGGGCGATCTGTGCTGGGATCAGCAGCAGTTCAGCGCGGTTGTGGGCCCTCAGGAACGACGGCTTCATGACTGCCTTTCTCTGGCGCTGTCGCGCGTGGCATAGGCCGTTACCAGGCGCTGCACCAGGGGATGGCGCACGACATCCGCGGCCGTGAGGCGGCAGATCGCCACGCCTTCCACACCCTCGAGAACCTGGGCTGCTTCGATCAGGCCGCTGAGCTGATTCGGGGGTAGGTCGATTTGGGTGGGGTCTCCTGTCACCACCATCCGGGAGCCCTCCCCCAGGCGAGTGAGCACCATGCGCATCTGGGCCGGGGTGGTGTTCTGCGCCTCATCGAGGATCACAAAGGCATCCGCCAGCGTGCGGCCGCGCATGTAGGCCAGGGGGGCCACCTCAATCACGTTTTTTTCGATCAAGGCGGCGGTGCGCTCTTGGCCGAGCAGGGTGTGCAGCGCGTCGTAGAGAGGTCGCAGGTAGGGATCGACCTTCTGCTGTAGATCTCCTGGCAGAAAGCCGAGGCGCTCGCCAGCCTCCACCGCCGGTCGGGTGAGGATCAGCCTCTCGACGCGCCGCTCTTGGAGAGCGCGAACGGCCTGAACTGCAGCGAGGAAGGTTTTGCCTGTGCCGGCGGGGCCGAGGGCCAGGGTGAGGTCGTGGCGCTCGATGGCTTCCACGTAAGCCTTTTGCTTGATGGTCCGCGGCCGCAGCAGTTTGCCGCTCTGGCTGCGGGCCAGCACCTGCTTGCCCAGCTGTTGGTGCTCCTCTCCCCGGCCCGTATCGAGAGCGGTGAGGGCCGTCTGCACATCCACCTGGGTGATGGCCTGGCCTTCTTGCCAGAGGGGGCGCAGCAGTTCCACGAGTCCTGCGGCTCGCTCGAGCTGATTCGGTCGGCCGCGAAGCTGCAATGACAAACCCCGCAACACCAGCGAAGCACCAGTCAGGGCTTCAAGGCGATGCAGGGTGGATTCAGCCTCCCCGGCCAGGGCCATGGCGGCATCCTGGTCAGGAAGGTCGATGCTGAAGGACGAGAGGGTGTCAGCCCCTGACATGGGGCGCAGCCTCAGGCTTCAGCGGCTTCTTCAGCGGGGGCTTCAGCAGCGGCGGCCGCAGCTTCCGCAGCAGCAGCAGCTTCAGCTGCCTTGGCTTCGGCAGCTTCTTTGGCAGCCTGCTTGGCGGCGGCTTCGCGGGCGGCAGCCTGTTTCTTCTGGCCGACCACCACGGAAGGACGCACCTTCTTCTCCACGAGACCACCGCGCTCGAGCAGGGTCAGCACGCTGTCGGTGGGCTGAGCGCCCTGAGCCAGGCGAGCGCGGATTGCTTCGGTGTCGAGGCGGGTCTCTTTGGTGCGTGGGTTGTAGAAGCCCAGCTCCTCGAGGGGGCGGCCATCACGGCGCGAGGTGCTGTTGCAGGCCACCAGGCGGAAGCTCGCTTCCCGCTTTTTACCGAACCGCTTCAGGCGGAGCTTGATCATCGTGGCCTTGCCTTGCTGACTGGATAAAGGGTGCGGGATCCGATCGAAAGCGGATTCACGCGCCAAACGACCACAATACTCTTCGGGGTGAACCCCCCTCAGAGTTCCCCGAATCCCTTGCGCTTCTTGGCCGGTTTGGGGGCTTTGGGCATGGCGCCGCCGCCACGGCCTGGCATGCCACCACCCATGCCACCCATTCCGGGCATCCCGGGGAAGCCGCCCATGCCGGGGAAGCCACCGCCCATGCCAGGCATTCCAGGCATGCCGCCGCCGCGGGTCATCTGCTGCATGAAACCGCGCATCTGCTGGAAGTTCTGCAGCACCTTGTCCACATCCGCCGCGGTGTGACCGCTGCCGCTGGCGATGCGGCGCCGGCGTGAGGGGTGGGCAGCCAGCAGATCCGGGTCGCGGCGCTCGGCTTCTGTCATCGAGCAAATCATGGCCTCAATCTTTTTGAGCTGCTCTTCGCCCTGCTTGAGCATGCCGTCGTCGATCTTGTTCATGCCGGGGATCAGCTTCATCAGCCCCCCCAGCGAGCCCATGCGCTTGATCAGGCGCATCTGCTGCACGAAGTCCGAGAAGTCGAAGGTGGCTTCCTGGAGCTTTTGCTGCATCTTGGCCACATCGGCCAGCTCCACCTCCTTTTGCGCCTTCTCCACCAGGGTGAGCACATCACCCATGCCGAGGATGCGGCTGGCCATCCGCTCGGGGTGGAAGGGCTGCAGCGCCTCCACCTTCTCGCCGGTGCCGATGAACTTGATCGGCGCGCCGCTCACCTTGCGGATCGAGAGGGCGGCACCACCGCGGGAGTCGCCGTCGAGCTTGGTGAGCACGGCGCCGGTGATGCCCACCTGCTCGTGGAAGGCGCGGGTGAGTTCGGCCGCTTCCTGGCCGATCATCGAATCCACCACAAGCAGCACCTCATCGGGGCTGCAGGCTTCGCGGATCCGCACCATCTCCTCCATCATCGATTGATCGATCTGGAGGCGGCCGGCGGTGTCCACCAGCACCGTGTCGAAGCCTTCGGCCTTGGCCTTTTCGATGCCGGCGGCGGCGATGTCTTCCGGTTTGGCTTCGGTGCCGAGGCTGAACACCTCCACGCCGATCTGGCCGCCGAGTGTTTTGAGCTGCTCGATCGCCGCCGGGCGATACACGTCGGCACCCACCAGCAGGGTCTTGCGGCCCTGTTCCTTGAGGTGGAGGCCGAGCTTGGCGGTGGCGGTGGTTTTACCGGCGCCCTGCAGGCCGGCCATCAGCACCACCGAGGGCTCGCCTGGTTTGCCGCCGGCAGCCAGGGGGGCGTTCTCGCCGCCCATGGTGTCCACGAGCTGCTCGTGCACCACCTGGATGAACTTCTGATCCGGGCTGATGCCGCGCACCACCTCGGCGCCGAGGGCCTTCTTGCGGACTTCGTCCACGAAGTCCTTCACCACCGGCAGGCTCACATCGGCCTCCAGCAGGGCACGGCGCACCTCTTTCAGGGCGCCATCCACGTTGGTTTCGCTGATCGAGCCCTGGCCGCGCAGGTTCTTGACCGCGTCTTCAAACCGCTGGGAAAGCTCGTCGAACATCAGATAGGGAGGCGGCTGGGGGCTGGCGGCAGCAGCCGCATTGGGCGCGATCGTAAAAAGTCGCCGCCCTCAGCTCGGCTTGAAGGCAGCCAGAAGCCAGCGTTCACCGTCGCGCGCAAACACATAGGTATTGGTGAGCCTGGTGGCGGGGGTCTGGCTCAGAACCGCGCCGCTGCTGCTGCGGCGCTCATCGCTGTAGCGCAGCGTCACTTGAGCGGCGATGCGGTTGGGGCTGCGCTCGCTCACGCTGAAGCTCTCCACATTGGCTTTCACCGTTTCGGTGACACCGGCGCTTCGGTTGGTCTGCTCTTGGCGCTGCAGCTTCTCCACTTGAGAGCTGCGGGCGAGGTCAGTGAGTGGCACAGGTGCGTTGTTACCGGCCAGCACGGCGGCTTTGGCGGCCAGCCAGGTTTCCAGCAGTTCCTGCAGCTGCGTTTCGCTGGGATCGGCGGTGGTGAGGGGAATGCTTGGTGCGGCTTGAACCGGCGGCGTGGGCGGGGCCGCGGGCGGCTTGACTTGTTCGATCGGCTCCACCGGCAACGGTTGCACCGGTTGCTCGCGTGGTCGCAGCACCAGCCAACCGCCAAGAGCAATCAGCACCACGGCACCGCCGGCAGCGGGCAGGGCCCAGCGCGGCAGAT
>JBIIDQ010000169.1:0-4434 GCA_044238295.1 Vulcanococcus sp. | reverse complement strand
TGCGCGGGCTTGATCGCGCATCACCTGTTTGCCATCTGGAATGGCGATCGGCGCCTCACCAATCGCTTCGGTGCCGCGTTTGAGGAACTCAAGGCCAGCACCTCAGTGATGCCGTTTAAAGCCGTGATCGACGGTCGTCAGCAGCTTCAACTGGGCGAATTCCTGCGGCCTGCCCAGCTCGGGATTGTGATCGCGGTAGGGGTGTTCTGGTGGGCCCACCGCTTCATTGGCGCCGGAGCAGTGGCGTTCAGCCGCACGGGGCTGGCCCACTGGCTGGGGTGAGCGCGCAAGAAAGCACCCTTAGGGCTGCCTACACTCGCCCTGACTGCTCCACCCCCGGATGCCCTCGCCTGCCGAACTCGCCTGGCTGATTCCGGTCTTGCCCTTGATTGGGGCAGCGGTGGTGGGCCTTGGCCTGATTAGCTTCAACCGCACGGTGAACCGGTTGCGAAAACCGGTGGCCCTGTTCCTGATCACCAGCGTGGGCGCTGCCGCAGTGCTCAGCTACGCCGTGCTCGCCCAGCAGCTGGCGGGGGCAGGCCCCACCGAAGTGCTGTTCAACTGGGCCAGCGCCGGCGCCTTCACCCTGGAGATGGGCTTCCGCGTCGATGCCCTTGGCGCTGTGATGCTGGCGCTGGTCACCACCATCGCCGTGTTGGTGATGGTGTACTCCGACGGCTACATGGCCCACGACAAAGGCTATGTGCGCTTCTTCACGTACCTGGCCCTGTTCAGCAGCTCGATGCTGGGGCTGGTGATCAGCCCCAACCTCCTGGAGATCTACGTGTTCTGGGAGCTGGTGGGCATGTGCTCCTACCTGCTGGTGGGCTTCTGGTACGACCGCGATGGCGCTGCCAATGCCGCCCAGAAGGCATTTGTGGTGAACCGAGTCGGCGACTTCGGCCTGCTGCTGGGCATCCTTGGCCTGTTCTGGGCCACCGGCAGCTTCGGCTTTGAGCAGGTGGGCACAGGCCTACAGGCCGCTATCGCCAACGGCAGCGTGTCGAATGGAATCGCCGTGCTGCTCTGCCTGCTGGTGTTCATGGGTCCGATGGCCAAATCGGCCCAATTCCCACTGCATGTGTGGCTGCCCGATGCCATGGAGGGCCCCACCCCGATCTCGGCCCTGATCCACGCCGCCACGATGGTGGCGGCCGGCGTTTTCCTGGTGGCGCGCCTCCAGCCGGTGTACGTGCCCTTCCCGGAGGTGCAGGTGGTGGTGGCCGTGATCGGCACGATCACGCTGTTCCTAGGGGCCTCGATTGCCCTCACCCAGATGGATCTAAAGAAGGGCCTGGCCTACAGCACCGTGAGCCAGCTCGGCTACATGATGCTGGCCATGGGCTGCGGCGCCCCGGTGGCCGGCATGTTCCACCTGGTGACCCACGCCTTCTTCAAGGCGATGCTCTTCCTGGGTTCCGGCTCGGTGATCCACGCCATGGAAGAGGTGGTGGGCCACGAGCCGGTGCTCGCCCAAGACATGCGCCTGATGGGCGGCCTCCGCAAGCACATGCCCATCACTAGCAGCACCTTCTTCATTGGCTGCCTGGCCATCAGCGGCATCCCGCCCCTGGCTGGCTTCTGGAGTAAAGACGAGATCCTCGGCCAGGCCTTCGGCAGCTTCCCGGTGCTCTGGGCAGCCGGCTTCATCACCGCCGGCATGACCGCCTTCTACATGTTCCGGCTCTACTTCCTCACCTTCGAGGGCAGCTTCCGCGGCAACGACAAGGTAGTGCAGGCGCAGCTACTGGCTGCTGCCGGCAAGGGCTCTGACGAGCATGCCGATGATCACGGCCACGCCCATGCCGAGCACCCCCACGAATCCGGCTGGCAGATGGCCATGCCCCTGGCCGTACTAGCCGTGCCTTCAGTGCTGGTGGGCCTGCTGGGTGTGCCCTGGAACAGCCGCTTCGGCTTCCTGTTGGATCCCCATGAAGCCGCCGAAGTGGCGGAACACTTCAGCTGGGGTGAATTCCTGCCGCTGGCCGGCGCCTCCGTGGCGATCTCGCTGGTGGGCATCAGCGTGGCCGTGCTGGCCTACGCCCTGCGCAAGATCGATCTGGGCACCGCCGTCGCGGCGCGCTTCCCCACGATCAACACCTTCCTGGCCAACAAGTGGTATCTCGATGCCATCAACGACAAGCTGTTCGTGCAGGGCAGCCGCAAGCTGGCCCGCTCGGTGCTGGAAGTCGACTCCAAAGTGGTGGACGGCGTGGTGAACCTCACCGGCCTAGTGACCCTCGGCAGCGGCGAAGGCCTCAAATACTTCGAAACCGGCCGGGCGCAGTTCTATGCCCTGATCGTGTTCGGCGGTGTGATCGCCCTCGTGGTGCTGTTCGGCGCACTCGGTTGAGGGCAACGCCTCAGACGCGGATAGGGAGCAGGGCGTCAGCGAGTCAAGCTGCGCCTGCTAACTGGGGGCATTGATTGCGCCCTCAACCGCGGAATTCCGTGGGCCACTGTGCCCCCAACTCCTGCCTGCGCTGGCGAGGGGTGTGTTCCCGGGGCGCTGTCCGCACCCAGCGGTGATCGCCCCGGGAACACACCCCTTGCCACAACGCTCTGTGTGACATCCGCCACGCCATCGATGCAGCAGCGGAACTGATTTCTACACTCCGCCCAGAGCCGTTGCCCCTCTGTGCACCTGGATGTCGCCACGTTCCTGGCCGCCACCGCAGGCCAGGGCAGCAGCACTGCCTTTCCGTGGCTGAGCGCCTCGATCCTGTTCCCAATCGGTGCTGCGCTCTGCATCCCGTTTGTGCCCGACGAGGGTGATGGCAAGCAGGTGCGCTGGTTCGCCCTCGGCATCGCCCTAACCACCTTCCTGCTCACCGTGGGGGCTTACCTCACGGGCTACGACCCCAGCAACCCAGATCTGCAGCTGGTGGAGAAGGTGAGTTGGCTTCCGGATCTGGGGCTGGCCTGGTCGGTGGGGGCCGACGGCATCTCGATGCCGCTAATCCTGCTGACCAGCTTCATCACCGCTCTGGCCGTGCTCGCCGCCTGGCCGGTGAGCTTCAAACCAAAGCTCTTCTATTTCTTGCTGCTGGCCATGGATGGCGGCCAGATCGCCGTGTTCGCCGTGCAGGACATGCTGCTCTTCTTCCTGGCCTGGGAGCTGGAGCTGATCCCGGTGTATTTGCTGCTAGCGATCTGGGGGGGCAAGAAGCGCCAGTACGCCGCCACCAAATTCATCCTCTACACAGCCGGCAGCTCGCTGTTCATCCTGCTGGCAGGTTTGGCCATGGCCTTCTACGGAGGTCACATCAGCTTCGATTACACCGAGCTGATGGCCAAAGACTTCCCAGTGAAGTTCCAGTTGCTGGCCTACGCCGGCCTGCTGATCGCCTTCGGGGTGAAGTTGCCAATCGTGCCTTTGCACACCTGGCTACCAGACGCCCACGGCGAAGCCACAGCTCCGGTGCACATGCTTCTGGCGGGCATCTTGCTGAAGATGGGCGGCTACGCCCTGCTGCGGTTCAACTGCCAGATCCTCCCCGACGCCCACGCGGTGTTCGCGCCGCTGTTGGTGGTGCTTGGAGTGGTGAACATCATCTACGCCGCGCTCACCTCGTTCGCGCAGCGCAACCTCAAACGCAAGATCGCCTACAGCTCGATCAGCCACATGGGCTTTGTGCTGATCGGCATCGGCAGCTTCAGCGCCTTGGGCTCCAGCGGGGCGATGCTCCAGATGATCAGCCACGGCCTGATCGGCGCTTCGCTGTTCTTCCTGGTGGGCGCCACCTACGACCGCACCCACACCCTGCAACTCGACGAGATGGGGGGTGTGGGTCAGAAGATGCGCAAGATGTTCGCCCTCTGGACGGTCTGCTCGCTCGCCTCACTGGCCCTGCCGGGGATGAGTGGTTTCGTGAGCGAGCTGATGGTGTTTGTGGGCTTCGCCACAGACGACGCTTACACCCTGCCCTTCCGGGTGGCCGTGGATGGCCTGGCGGCCATTGGTGTGATCCTCACGCCGATCTACCTGCTCTCGATGCTGCGCGAGATCTTCTATGGCCAGGAAAAAGCAGAGCTCGTGGGGCACACCAACCTGGTGGATGCCGAGCCTCGCGAGATCTACATCATTGGCTGTTTGCTGGTGCCGATCATCGGTATCGGCCTCTACCCGCGCCTGATGACCGACAGCTACAAGGCGTCGATGGAGGTGCTGGTGGCACGGGATGAAAGGGCCATGAAAGCGATGAATGCTCCGGCAGGGGCTGGGCTGATCCGGCAGGCTCCCCTCCGAGCACCAGCTCTGGCCGGGTAACAAAGCTTTCAGGCTCGCGGGCTGGGGGTGGGCATCCCTGGTTGAGCTTCGTAATCTCGATCACCAGGATTCCGAACCCACCTGATCGATGAAGCAGCTGAACTTCCTGCTGATCTTCAGCTTCGGCCTCGCCATGGTGATGTTCACGCTGGAGAACACCGCGG
>JBIIDQ010000168.1:0-4476 GCA_044238295.1 Vulcanococcus sp. | reverse complement strand
GGCGATCAGGCGATCCCAGAGGCCGCCGTTATTGAAAAAGCTGTTGTTCATGGGGCTTCAGGCGGCAAAGTCCTCCTCGTCCGCCATTGGCGAGCAGCTGGCAAGGTGAATTACTACGTCTCGCTGGTCGGCAAGTGCGAGAACCTATCTGAGATTGCGGTTCCTGTGATGTTTCAAGCACCATGCCATGGCTGGTTCTTATTCCCTATCTGGTCGCCGTGCTTTGTCTGGCAAAGTAGGGGTTGATTGGGTGAGGTCATGTCTTTCAGCGCCAAGACTGAATATGGCCTTGTCGCACTGATGGATATGGCGACCGCGCATGCCACCGGCGAGCTGGTGCAGACCGGTGAGATCTGCCGGCGCCACGCCATTCCCGAGCGCTACCTGGAGCAAATGCTCACGGCCTTGCGTAAAGGCGGTTTTCTCAACAGCGTTCGTGGACCGAAGGGAGGCTTCCTGCTGGCGCGCCCTCCTGAGCAGATCCGAATCATCGATGTTGAGGCCTGCCTCGAGGGCGATGTGTCGCCCTCACGTAAAGGGGAGCGAGAGGATCCAGAATTTCAGGCATTGAGCGATCTGGGCAATCGCCTCGATCGGGCCCGCTCAGTCATTCTCAGCGAAACGACCTTGGCTCAACTGGTTCTGAAGCGCGATCAGTTGAAGCAACCGGCGCCGATGTTCTACATCTGATCACAGCTGAAATTTGCAAAAGGCGCCCCGTAGGGGGCGCCTTAGCACCGGTTGCAAGGTTCGCCGCTGGCCTATCGCGGCCGACTTGGTCGGGTGTCTGTTGGATTCACACATCTCCTGTCGAGGACCTGACAGGCAAGGAGAACGATCACGGCCTGGGTTATGCAGCCCAGGGGATCAACACCTATGGAATTGGTCGTGGCGTATCACTGTTGCGGCTACGGGGTGATGTCCGCGCCACATCACCGAGTTCACGTTGGTTTGACGCATGTTGGGCGCACCTCCGTTGTGCGCACCGGCTCGGGTGATCCCTGGCCGGACTCTCTTGGAGGTGAGGTTGGGTTGGCTCCCATCCCTTCCCTCAATTTCAAGTTAGGCCGACTGGCACTCACTGATGTGTGCCTTGAGGTTCCTGTTTCCGTACTGCTGCAGAGATGCATGCATGCGGCTTGAGGCTTCTTGGACCAGCGCTTCCTGTGCACTGGCGTGTTACTGGGTCTGGGGCTGAACGAACTCCTCAACAAACGCGATGGCAGCGCAGAGCCACCGGGTTGGACCCGCAAGCGCAATCAGTGCCGCTCTGGTGTTGGCCGGCCCTGAGCGAGTCCTCGCGCTCCTGGAGCGGGGAAGCCGTGGTTGTTCGCCAAAGGGCGACCTCCTCGTGGGTCTGCTGGGAGTTTCGCTTGGGGTTTGCGCTTGCCTGAGGGCTGTTGTGAGGCGCGATCGTGATTCAGCCCTCTGGCGATGAGGACGCAGTGAAACGATCTCTATTCAGGAGCACCAGACCTCGATGAACACCCCTGCCCCTGACTGGATGCCGGACGTCTCGAAACTCACCTACCCCGGCTGGGTGCAGCGCAAGGCCGTGACGTTGTCCAAGCGAGACCAGAAACGTGGCGGCGTTGGCAACGTGCAGCAGTACCGGCTGGCGATCCATGAAGCGGTGCTGGCCTCGCAGGGCCACGACCACTGGACAGGGGAGTGGCTCGATTGGGACCTGATCGGCACCTACGACAACCGAGAAGCGGCCACGGGCAAAGGCGAGAACAAGAAGCGCTACGCGATGCTCCCCACCATTGATCACCGCACCAACCAACCGGAACCGGACTTCGTGATCTGCGCCTGGCGCACCAATGACGCCAAGCACGACATGACGCCCCAGGAGCTGCTGCAGTTCTGCACAGCTGTGATCAACAACAGCCCCAATTGGGTTGATTCGAACTCCGCCAACTGAACCGGGCACCAAGGGTCCATGGCTTCGATCCTGATGTTGTCGTGCGAAGAACCAGCACTGGTCAGTCGCTCAGTTACCACCTGTCAGCTCGACGCTGACGTGTAGTGCCGCAACGCGAACTGCCAGAACAGGCGCGTGCCCACCAAGCTGATCGCCGCAGCCGCCAGCGACCCCAGAGCCCAGGCCGCTGATGCTCTCCCCAGCAATGCCTCTGCCGGCACGGTGGTGAGAAAGGCCACGGGCAACACCAGGGTGAACACCAGCCGCAAGGCTGGCGGGTACGCACTAATCGGATAGCGGCCGGCCACCAGCGTGTAGCGGAGCACCTCGGTGGCGTTCCACACCTTCACGAACCAGATCGAGAGGCCCGCCAGCAAAAACCACAGGCTGTAGAGGATCAGACCACCGGCCACCAGCAGTGCCACCGCTAGGGCCAAGCCTCCAGCGCTCAGCGCCTGCCCGTTCTGCGCCAGGGCCCAACCGATTAGCGCCAGCCCCGCCAGCACACCCGGTAGCCCCCAGGGCGAAAAGCTTCGGGACGACAGCCAAAACTGACTATCGATCGGTTTGAGCAGCACGAAATCGAGGGTGCCGTTCTGGACATGGCTCACGATCTTGCTCAGGTTGGGTTGGAGCACACAGCTGGTGAAACCATCAAGCAGCGTGTAGATCCCGAGCACCACTAAGGCGCTGTTCCAGCTCCAGCCCCCCAGCTCGCCCCTGGGCCCCGCCAGCAGCACCAGCAGAAACAGGCTGCCTGCCAGGTTGCCGAGCACTGCCAGCAGTTCGATCACCAGATTCAGCTGATATTCCAGCTCCGCTTCCATGGAGGTGGCCCAGAAGCAGAGCAGGCTGCGCCAGTAACGGCGAAGGCGCTGAGCCATCACGCCCCCATCGCCGAATAGCGGCGTACACCGGCGCGCCAGAGCAGCCGGCTCAATGGAAACAGCACGGCGCACCAGAGCGCGAGGTTGAGAAACCCGGTTCCCACATCCACGCTTTCGCCCGCCAGCAGCTTCGCCGGGAACGACACCATCGCTGGAAACGGCGTGCACTCAGCAATCCGACGCACCGCCGGCGGAAACGACTCCAGCGGTGCCACCAGCCCCGAGAGAAACAAATACGGAATCAGCAGCAGCCGATCTAGGGCGGCGGCCCGCTCGCTCCAGAAGCAGAGCATCGCCACCAGCGTTTGCAGCAGGAAGCGCAACACGAACGCCGCCTGAATCGCCATGATCCCAAGCAGCAGCTGCCCCGCTGAGGGCAGCCACAGCAAGCCCGGCTTGAGCACAAACACCGCCGCCAACATCAGCGCCACAAACGGCACGCGCGTGGCCTGCTCCGCCACATGGGCCGCCAGGTAGCGCCACAGCGGCTGCAGCGGCTGCAGCAACTGCGGCGAGAGCTTGCCCTGGAGTGCGTCTTCCTCAAATACGTGGATTAGCCACACCACGCTGAACTGCCGCACCACAAACGCCGCCAGGAAATAGCGCCCCAAGCCCTGCGGCGTGAACCCCGCGGCGGCGGCTCCATCGGAGCCTTGCCACACCGCCAACATGATCAGCGGCAACACACCTGAGAGGGCCCAGAGGGCGATCTCGGCGCGGTATTCGAGCATGTAGGCGTATTGGCTCGAGAGCAGTGCCGCCGCAATTCGCAGGGCGCGTTGCACTGGCTTGAGAGCGCTGCGGCGTGCCATTTCAGCCCTGCTGCCGGAACAGGCCACCGATCAGCTCCTCAATCGGCGGATCGCTCACTTCCAGGTCCACCACTTCAAAGCGCGAGAGCAGCAATCCCACCTGCTGGGTGAGCTGTTCGCGTGGGATCAGCAACCGCACCTGGTGGCCTTGATGGGCTTCGATCGTGCCGAAGCCTTCAAACGCTTCCCGCGGGTGCACCTGCCGCAGCTCCAACCGCACCTCGCGGCAGGGTGCCAATCGGCTGGTGAGTTCATCGAGGGAGCCATCGTGAAACAGCCGGCCCTGGTGGATCAACAGCACCCGCTCGCATAGGGCCGTGATGTCGCCCATGTAGTGGCTGGTGAGCAGCACCGTGGCGCCGGTGCGGCGGTTGTAATCGGCCAGGAAATCGCGCACCCGCGCTTGGGCGTTCACATCCAGCCCCAGCGTGGGTTCATCCAGAAACAGCACAGCCGGCTGATGCAGCAGCGCAGCGAGTAATTCCGCTTTCATGCGCTGGCCGAGGGAAAGCTTGCGCACCGGGCGCTGCAGTTCCTCCCCCAGCTCCAGCATCTCCGCCAGATCGTTGATCCGGCGCTTGGCCTCGATCGGATCGATCCCGTACACCGCCGCATTCACCCGCAGTGAATCCAGGGGTGGCAGATCCCAGATCAGCTGCTGCCTGTTGCCCATCACCAGGGTGATCTGCTGCAGGAATCGCTCCTGGCGTTTCTGCGGCAGACAGCCCGCGACCGCCACCCGGCCAGCGCTGGGATGAATCAGGCCGCTGAGCATTTTCAGCGTGGTGGTTTTGCCGGCGCCGTTGGGTCCGAGAAAGCCCACCACCTCACCGGGCTGGATTGTGAAGTTGAG
>JBIIDQ010000007.1:0-15649 GCA_044238295.1 Vulcanococcus sp. | reverse complement strand
GCCGGAGCTTCAAACCGTCAAAACGAAGGAAGGGGAGATTCGGAACCGCGGCGCGCAGATCTCGACTGGCTGAGCTCTCCATCTGCTGACCCATCACCAGCAGGGGCTGGTTGAAATCCCAGCGTTCCTCCACCAGTTCAGGCAGGCTCACCGCTCTGGTGGGCTGCTGCTCAGTGGCGAGCTGCCCGGGCTGAACATTGATGCGGCCGCGACTGAGCTGCAGTTCGCCGCTTAAGGACGGACGACGCAGAGAACCTGTCACCAACACCTCGCCGGCGGCAGACGCCTGCATGCGCGGCAGCCGGAATGGGGCCTGCTGCACCTGAAGCTTGAGCAGGCGCTGGGTCTGGGCGATGGGTTCGATCAGACCCAGCTGGCCACTGCCGGTGATCAGGCCGCGCTCACCCACCCGAGCGGTAAGAGCCTGCAACTCCAGTTCGCGGAAGTCGAACAGCACCGTGGCTTCCAGCTCGCGCATGGTCTGGCCCGCCACCTGGAGCACGCCGTTGCGGAATCGCAAAAAGCCATTGGCAACGGGTGCTTGCAAGGACCCACGCACAAGCAACTGCAGATCGGCACTGCCCTGTTGCCACTGCAGCCCAGAGCCCGCCAACACCGTGAGGAATTGGAGGCCATCGCCGCGGCTGGCTACCCGCAGCTCCAGGTCCTCGCGACCAGGTTGCAGCGGCACCGTGCCCTTGAGCTCAACGCTGTTGGCAGCCCCTCCACTGCGCAGCGCCCAGTCGAGATCGAGGGTGTCGTTCTCGAGGGAGAGATCACCTCGCTCGAGCGTGAGGGGCTGACTTCCCAGAGCTGCCTGCTGCAGCGCCAGCGCCATCTCTAAGGACGGACGGCGCCGGCCATCGCCGACTTGGAAACGGCCCTTGGCCGCCAAACCACCACGCAAACCTTCCGGCACGTTGGTGAACAGGGCCACAAGCGCCAGTGGAAGTTGGTCAACGCTGAAGCTGGTGGCGCCCCCTAGTGGGCCACGCAGCGTGACCTCCACCGGCTGGGATGTGAGTGCTTGATCGCGATCATCACCCCGAAGCCATAGATGTCCGCTCGCCTCGAGATCCAGGGCCAGGCTGCTGATCGACGGTCCGCTGAGGGTGAGATCAGCATTCATCAATCCCTCGAGGTTGCGGGGATCAAGCCGCTCAGCCGCAGTGCGCGACCGCATGAGCGCAGCCTGCAGTTGCAATTGGGCCTGGCGCAGGGCGACCAGCTGCTCGTTGAGGCTGAGGCCCAGGGTGTCGATCACCAGGCCTTGCAGATCCCTGGCTGAGCCCTCCGAACGCAGGGGACCGCTGCGCCAGCGCTGGGATGCGTCCCAGAGTTGCTGCAGGGCCTGTGATCCAAACTGCCGCGCCTCAAAGCGAACCCAAAGCGAACCACCCTGTTCACCGCGTAGACGCAAATCAACGCTGTCTTGTCCCTGGCCCAGCCAACGCCCCTCCGCGTTGTAACGACCCTGGCGGTAAGCCCCACTGGCCAAAAGGGAACGGCCAAAAATCCCAAGCAGCTGGGGCCGTTCCAGCTGCACCGCCCCTGCGATCGAGATGGGCTTCAGATCGAGATGGCCACTGCCACTGAGCTCACCCTGAAGGGGTTGGAACTGTCCTTTGGGGCCGAAGGCGACCTGCAGACCCGTCAGGGGGAAGGCTTGGGACGTCCAGCGGTAACGACGCTGATCCCCCAACAGCGAAGCCACGCCCCCTTCACGATCCAGGCGGACAGTGCTGGGCCACCAACGACGATCCAGTCGTGCCTCAAGCCGGCCGGGCTCAGCTGGAGCCAGGGCTTCCAAGCCCAGCTTGGCTCCGCCAGCAGCTTCCCCCCGCAGCGCTCCCCGCCAGGTTTCCTGAAGCAACACGGGCCCCACACCAGGGGCACGCACGAGCAATTGCAGCTCCGGGCGGAGCTGATCCAGAGCACCGCGCACCGATCCCCAAGCATCCAACTGGCCCCGCAGCCGCGTACCCAGCCAAGGACTGAGACGCTCCAGAGGAAAGCGGGTGAGATCCAGATCCAGCTGAAGCGCTCCCGGGGCGAGGCCGCCGTTCGGCCTGGGCTGCAATGGCAGACGGGCCGAGGCCTGCAGCACAGCCGAGCCCAACCGCTGCAGCTCCAGCAACCGTGGTTGAAGGCGCAGGCGTGCCTGCCAATCGCCAATCAAAGGGTTGGCGGGTTGCTGAAGGTCGAGTTGGAACTGCGGCCGAGACCAGCCCCCCAACTGCTGGAGCGAAGCCTGCAGGCGCGGGTTGGCCCCCAGCAATGAACCCAAGCTGGTCTTGAGCTCATTGCCGAGCTGTAGGTCGCTCATGCTCAACCGCACAGCTGGCCAGAGCTGTCCACTGGCGTTGAGGCGCGCATCGCCTCGACTGACTCGCAGCTGCGGCACCAGCACCCGGAACGTGGGCTGGTTACGAATGGCGATCTGCGACTGCAAGCGCAGCGGGCGCGGGGGCAGTTGGGCCAGGCGGAAGCCCTGCCAGTCGGCCGAGAGCTGCAGATCCGGGCGTTGCCACGGCCCCTTCAGGTTGGCCTGGAGCCGGTGGCCTTGTTGCTTCTCACGGGCCTGCAGCTGGAGTCGCAGCTGACCAGGCGGCTGGGGTTCACGTCCGCTGGCCAACTGCAGTTGCCCCTGCAACCGTCCTGTCCAAGGGCCCCAGGCCAGAGCGGATGGAGCGAGCTTGATGCCCTGGCTGGTGCAGGCAGCCTCCACAGCTGGCGAGATGAGGGGTTCACGCAGGCCCTGCAGCCGCCATCGCACAGCCTGAGCAACCAAGCCACCGCTACAGCGGCCGGCACCCGCCTGCCGCTGCAACATCAAACGGCCATTCACCACACCATCAAGCCGACCAACCAGCTGGCCGTGCAGGCCAGCTGGCAGGAGGGGCATCAACGGCGGCAAGGGAATCTGGCGAGGCTGCAGCTGAACGCTCCAGCTGCGCTGCCGCCAATTGGCTTGAATCTGAAACGGGAGTTGACCGCCCTGCTGCGGTGCAATCGAGCCGCGCACATCCACCTGACGCTGCCAAAGCGGCAGATCAGCAGCCCCTCGAAATGAAAACCGCGTCGCACCAACGGCGGTGTGCAGCACGCCTTGACCCGGTTCAGGAACCTGAATCCGCAGAGCCACCCGCGGCGGTTCCCTACCGGGGGCCTGGCTGGGGAGCTGCCAGAACGCACCACGGCGGTTGCGGCGCAACTCCACCGTGGGCCGCAGCACGCGGATCTGCAGCACCACTGCGCGCTGCAGCAGGCTGGCGAAGGGATCGAATGCCAGCTCCACCGCCGGCGCATCCACGGTGGAGAGGTTGTTTGGACCTGGCAGGAAGCGGCTGCGGCCTGCCGCCAGACCCAGCGGTCGCAGCCCGGCGTAAGGACCAAGCGAAAGCGGCTGCCCCAGCGCCCTGCTCACCAACCGCTCCAGCCACGGACGGCGCTCCGCGTACAGCGATGCGACCAGGCGATCAGCGCCAATCCAACCAGCCGATAACAAGCCGATCAGCCCGCAGCCAGCAAACACCAGCACCGGCCGTGATGCGGCCAGTTGCTTGTCGCCAACAGGGCGGCCTGATCGGCGGAGGGATCGGTGGATCCGGCGGCCCGTGGGTCTCAGAAGCTGAGCAGGCCGCAATATAAAGGTGATCTTTCGAACCGCCGAGCCCCCATGCGTGCTGATCCCCTGCTGCTCACCGCCGGCGAGTGGCTGGGTGTGGCGTCAGCTGTGCTGCTGCTCCTCACGGTGGTGGCCTTCGTTGTGCGCTGGGGAATCCGCTTTCGGATGGTCGGGATCACCAGCTTTACGGTGCTGCTCTCGCTGTCGTGCTTGGCCTTCGCTGTGAGCTACACGCCGAGGCAACAGGTGGAGGGTGCGATCAGCGTGCCCGTGGTCTTCGATAACGGCTCCGATCTAGTGGTGGCCGCCGCCCCGGCCCAGATGGAGCCTCAGGCTTACGCCCCCTCGGTGCAGCAGGTGGCGCTCAACCTGCGCGGCAGTGGGCGCGGCACGCAAATGGTGGAAGTGAGGCTGCGGCGTGTGGAACCCAAAGGTGAAGGAAGCGACGTTCCTGTGGTTCTCGCCACTGCCATTCGCAACCTCGACGACGGCAGCGTGATCCTGCAGGACTGATCGCTTGCGCCCTGCCGACGATCCCAGCGGATCCCTTTACCCACTACCTCGGCAGTTCCAGCGGGAGGAGACCGTGCTGGTTGAACACGGCGTAACCAGCTGGGGTGATCTCGCTGGTTTGTCCGATCAAGATCTTCTTGGGCTCTCACGGCGCGGAGGAGCACTGGAGCGTCAACTGCGCAAACTCAGGGGGCAAGCCCAACTGGTGGTGGAGCTCAGCCTTCAGCCCCACGAAGCAGCACTTCTGCTGTATGCCGGGATCGCCAGCACGCGCGGCTTGGCCCAAGCCTCACCGCAGCAACTGCTCACCCAGCTTGGGCGGCTGGAGCGATCCCTCACCGGCATGGCACCGGCTCGGGTGAACGCCACCACGGTGCGCACCTGGATCCAGCGGGCCCAACAAGCTGTCAGTCGCTCATCGAACTGACCCCAAGCCCCCTGGCGCCACCACCACACTGCCTGAAATAGACCTAGACCTCAACCAATAACCGGCCGCTCTGCCATGACCCCACACCGCTTCAGCGGCCCAGGGCTGGCGATCGTGTTTGCCCTGATCGCCGCCCTGCCGGCCGAAGCCAATTCACCGTTGCTTGAGTCGGTGAAGAAGAACCCCCAGCGGGCCCAGGCCCTCTGCGCTGAACTGAAAGCGCTCAACGCTCAGGGCCTCACTTACACATCTCCCGAAGCGGTGGCCAAGGTCGCCGCGCTCCAGGGTCTGAGCAACACCGACGCCGAGATCGTGTCCACCTACGTGGTGGGGCTCTACTGCCCAGACGTGCGCTGAGGTGAACGTCCAGGTGAGCGTTGCGGTGCGCGACAGCTGGATCGATGCCGCCGATGGTGTCAAGCTCCGTTGCCGCATCTGGACACCAGCGGGCCAGGGCCCATGGCCAGTGCTGCTGATGCGGCAACCCTACGGACGAGCGATCGCCTCCACGATCACCTACGCCCATCCCAATTGGTACGCCAGCCATGGCTTCGCTGTCGTTGTGCAAGACGTGCGGGGGCGCGGCGGCTCTGAAGGCGACTTCGCAGGTTTCAGCCAGGAAAGGATGGATGGCACCACGACCCTCAGCTGGCTCAGAAGCCAGAGCTGGTGCAGCGGCCGTGTGGGCTGCTACGGCTTTTCCTATCAAGGATTCAGCCAGCTTGCGCTGAGCAACGACAGTCAGCTGCCCGATGCACTGGCACCAGCGATGGCGGGGCTCGATGAGCGCCTGCACTGGGCCAGCGAGGGCGGCAGCCACTGGTGGGCTCTCGGGGTTGGCTGGGGCTTGCAGCTGGCGGCCCAGGGGTGCCAGCGCCGCGGTGATCAAAAGGGATGGCGAGCCATCCGCCACAGCCTCGACAGTGGCGCTTTCCTCCACGAGGGACTGGAGCTCTTAAAGCTCTACGACCCAGACGGCATGGCCGCCGACTGGTTGCAGCGCGATCCGGCCATTGCGGAAGGCTGGCGAGTGCACACACCACCGGCGTCCATCTGGAAGAAGCCAATGTTGTTAATCGGAGGTTGGCACGATCCACACCTGAACGGAGTCCTGGATCTATGGCAACGATCCAGAGCCGCCGGCGGGCAACCACTGCTGCGGGTCGGCGCCTGGAGCCATCTGCAGTGGAACGGCGGGGTGGATGAACTGCAGCTGGCCTTCTTCAGCTACCACCTGCGCGATCAAGTGCACGCGGCACCGCAACTGAGCGAGCTGGCCTGCTTGCAGGATCTTGGCACTCACCAATGGCAGCAGCGAGACCCTGAACAGTGCAGCGCCCAACGCTGGAGGCTCAACAGCAACGGTTTGGCGGCGATTCAGTGCGACGAAGGCCAGCTCGTTCCAGAGGATCGCTCGGCCAGCGGAACGTTCACGCTGGTCCACGACCCATGGCGACCGCTACCTGGGCGAGGCGGCCATCTCGGACTGGACGCCGGCTGTGTGGAAAGGAGCGATCTAGATCGGCGTAGCGATGTGGCCTGCTTCACCAGCGCCGCCATCGATCAGCCCATCAACGTGATGGGTCGGCCGATGCTGGAGTTGGAGGCCATGGCTGATCAGCCTGGCTTCGACCTCTGCGCGGCTCTCTCGGTTGCGAAGCCCGATGGATCTGTGCTGCAGATCAGTGCCGGCGTAGCCCGTTGGCGAGGCGAGCCGTGCCTGGCAATGGCAACGCGAACGCTGCAGTTGCAACCCCTACTGCTCACGCTGCAGCCTGGTGAGCGACTGCGCCTCTCCATCGGCCTAGCGGCCTGGCCTCACATCGCCGTGAACAAAGGCGATGGCTCACTGCCTGCGGGTGCAGCTGGTCCGGAGCACCGGGTGATCAGCGTGAGCCTGCAGCTGAGCAACGCTTGGCTCAGCATCCAGCCGATGGTTGGGGCAAACTGAGGCCCACTTCTTTCGGCTGTGATGTTGCCCCTGCTGCGCCCTGCTCTCTCCGCCCTGGTCGCCGCATCGTTGCTGGGCACCGTCTCTACTGCTCCTGCAGCGCTCGCCCAGAACGGCAGTGCATCCACAGCAAGCAGTGGCACGGCCCTCAGCGTTGATCAAGCGCGCGCCGCTGCGGTGCGGATCCTCAACGCAGTGAAAAACAAGGACGCCAGAGCGCGTTTCGAGCAGTTCACCCCCGCAATGCAGGCGGTCACCAGCCCGTCGATGATCGCCGCCACCATGCGCAGCCTGCCCAGGGTGCTGAGCTACGAAGTCCTCAGCGTGCGCAGTGGCAAGGCTGGAAGCACTGTGGAAGCAGAGATCACCACCGCTGCCGGCAACCGTGTGGTGTTCATGGTGCTCAATGGTGCGGGGAAAATCGAGCGCTACTACATCGACCGCGCCGATGACAACACCAGCAAAGTGGCGCTGCAATTCGTTCAGGCGGTCAGCACAGGCAACTTCATCACAGCCCAGAGCTTTCTCAACCCTCAGGTCCAGAAAGAACTGACCCCGGCGGTCCTGCAGACCAAATGGCTCGAGCTGCAGCGGGAAACGGGAACGTTCGTGCAGGTCGGGCGGGCTGTTGAGGCGGAAAGCACCCCTGACACCCGCCTGGTGCTGGTCAATGTGCAATTCAACCGGTTGAGCGACAACCTCTACGTGATCCTGAACGCTGAGAACCAGATCACCGGGGTCGATTTTCCCGAATATCCCGCGGGACCGCGCTGAAGCGTCAGCGGATCAGCGCGGAGCATTGCAGCTTGGGCAGTGCTCGCGAAAAACGGCCTTAAGCTCCCAGCCACGCTTTGGTAATCAAGCCTGTGCTGGCTCAGCTCGACTGGATGGTGGACGATGCCCAGCGCTTGGCCGAGTGCCGGCACGACCATCCCTTTGCTGTGCTGGGACCCCAGCCCCTGGATAACGGCAGCTGGGTCGTGCGGGTGTGGCTGCCCGACGCAGAGCGGGTCGAGCTGATGACCGGGGCCACGGCTACACCGATGGCCACCCCACACCACCCTTGGATCTTCGAAGCCGAGCTTCCCCACGACCCCGGCACCGGGTATCAGGTGCACGTGCTGCGCGGCGGCATCGAACACATGGCCCACGACCCTTGGGCCTTCCGCGATGAGTGGATGGGCGAGATGGATCGCCACCTCTTCGCCGAGGGGAATCACCACCACATCTGGCAACGCATGGGCGCCCATGCGGTGACCCGCAACGGGGTCACAGGCGTGATGTTCTGCCTGTGGGCTCCGAATGCCCGCAGCGTGTCCGTTCTGGGCAACTTCAACACTTGGGATGGGCGTCACCACCCCATGCAGGCACGGCTAGGCGGCTGCTGGGAACTGTTCATCCCAGGCCTCAAGCCCGGCGAGATCTACAAGTACGAAATTCGCACCCAGGCCGGCCACTGTTACCAGAAAGCGGATCCCTACGGCTTCCGCCACGAGGTGCGGCCCAACAACGGATCGATCGTGGAAGCCCCGAGCAGCTTCCAGTGGAGCGACAGCGCCTGGATGCAGGAGCGAGACAACAGCAATCCGCTGGACCAGCCGATCGCTGTCTACGAAATGCATTTGGGCAGCTGGATGCACGGCAGCGCCGATCAGCCCTACATCGAGGCCGATGGCACACCCCGTCCGCCGGTTCCGGCGGCCGACCTCAAACCCGGCGCTCGCCTGCTCACCTACCCCGAACTGGCGGATCGGGTGATTCCGTATGTGAAAGCACGCGGTTTCACTCACATCGAACTGATGCCCCTCTCGGAGCATCCCTTTGATGGCTCCTGGGGGTATCAAGTCACCGGTTGGTACGCGCCCACCAGCCGCTTTGGCTCACCGGATGAATTCCGGGCCTTTGTCGATCGCTGCCATGCCGAAGGCATTGGCGTCATCCTTGACTGGGTACCGGGTCACTTCCCGAAGGATGCCCATGGCCTGGCCTTCTTCGATGGTGCCCACCTCTACGAGCACGCCGACCCACGCATCGGCGAGCACAAGGAGTGGGGCACGCTGATCTTCAACTACAGCCGCAACGAGGTCCGCAACTTCCTCGTGGCGAACCTCGTGTATTGGTTCGAACAATTCCACATCGATGGCATCCGCGTCGATGCGGTCGCCTCAATGCTCTATCGCGACTATCTCCGCCCTGATGGGGAATGGATTCCGAACGAGCACGGGGGCCGCGAGAACACTGAGGCCGTGCAGTTCCTGCAGCAGGCGAATCATGTGCTGTTCCAGCACTTCCCTGGCGCGCTTTCCATCGCGGAGGAATCCACCACCTGGCCGATGGTGACCAAGCCTACCGATATGGGCGGCCTGGGGTTCAACCTCAAATGGAACATGGGCTGGATGCACGACATGCTCGATTACTTCGAGCTGGATCCGTGGTTCCGCCAGTTCCACCAGAACAACGTCACCTTCTCGATCTGGTACGCCTACACCGAGAACTTCATGCTCGCCCTCAGCCACGATGAAGTGGTGCACGGCAAGAGCAACCTGCTGCACAAGATGCCGGGCGACGACTGGCAGAAGTTCGCCAATGTGCGGGCCCTGCTGGCCTACATGTGGACCCACCCCGGCAAGAAGACCATCTTCATGGGGATGGAATTCGGCCAGCGTGGTGAATGGAATGTGTGGGGCGACCTGGAGTGGGAACTGCTCCAGCACGAACCGCACCAAGGCCTGCAGCGCCTGGTGGATGACCTCAACGTCTTCTACAAATCCGAGCGGGCGCTCTGGGGCGATGACTTCAGCGACTTCGGTTTCCAGTGGATCGATTGCAACGACAACCGCCACTCGGTGATCAGCTTCATGCGCCGCGAGAGCACCACCGGGCGTTGGGTGGTCGTGGTGGCCAACTTCACCCCCCAAAGCCACTCCCACTACCGAGTCGGCGTGCCGATGAGCGGCTTCTACAGCGAGGTGTTCAACACCGATGCCGAGCGCTACGGCGGCAGCAACCTGGGCAACCTCGGCGGCAAGTTCACCGAGCAGTGGGGCATTCACGGCTATGAGAACTCACTCGATCTCTGCCTGCCGCCGCTCTCGGTGCTGGTGTTCAGCCGCGACGAGAAGCGCAGCCATGATCTGGAGCCAGCCGGGGCGCTCTAGCTCTGTGACGAAGCGCCAGATCGCCGGGCCCGAAAGGCGTTGAAGGGGGGCGCCTTCGGGTAGGTTCGCGCTTCGCATCTTGATCGTCCATGTCCGAAACCGCCCCCCTGCTGCTGCGCGCCGCCCGAGGTGAGCAGGTGGAGCGGCCTCCGGTCTGGATGATGCGCCAGGCGGGCCGCTACATGAAGGTGTATCGCGACCTGCGCGACCGTCACCCCGGCTTCCGCGAACGCTCAGAGATCCCCGATCTGTCCTTTGAGATCTCGATGCAGCCGTTTGAGGCTTTCAAGCCTGACGGCGTGATCCTGTTCTCCGACATCCTCACGCCCCTGCCGGGCATGGGCATCAATTTCGACATCATCGAGAGCAAGGGCCCGCTGATTCACGACCCGATCCGCTCGCTCTCCCAGGTGGAGGCTCTGCGGCCGCTCAATCCCGCCGAGAGCATGCCGTTTGTGGGTGAGGTGCTGACCCGCTTGCGCAGCGCCGTTGGCAACCAGGCCGCGGTGCTCGGTTTCGTCGGCGCCCCCTGGACCCTGGCCGCCTACGTGGTGGAAGGCAAGAGCAGCAAGAACTACGCGGTGATCAAGGCCATGGCCTTCCGCGAACCCGAGCTGCTGCACAAGCTGCTGGACCACTTCGCCGAATCAATCGCCGCTTATCTGCGCTACCAGATCGATTCCGGTGCCCAGGTGGTGCAGATGTTTGATTCCTGGGCCGGTCAGCTGAGCCCAGCCGACTACGACACGTTCGCCGCTCCGTATCAAAAGAAGGTGGTGGATCTGGTGAAGCAAACGCACCCCGACACGCCCTTCATCCTTTACATCTCCGGCAGTGCCGGGGTGATCGAGCGGATGGCCCGCACTGGGGTCGACATCGTGTCATTGGACTGGACCGTCGATATGGCTGAAGGCCTGGCCCGTCTTCCCGAGCATGTGGGCGTGCAGGGCAACGTGGATCCCGGCCTGCTGTTCGGCACCCAAAAGGCGATCCAGGAACGAATCGATGACACCGTGCGCAAGGCCCGTGGCCGCAAGCACATCCTCAACCTGGGTCACGGCATCCTGCCCGGCACCCCCGAAGAAAATGGCCAGTTCTTCTTTGAAGCCGGCAAGAGCGTGATGGAGCGCATCGGAGCTGCCGCTTGAGCGCTGCTGCCGCCCGGATCCTGATCACCGGCGCCTCCGGTTGCGTCGGTCAGCACATCGCTGAGCAGCTCCTGCGCGAAACGGATGCACAACTGCTCCTATGGCTGCGGGATCCGGCCAAGCTCACTGCAGTTCCGCCCGATCACCCACGCATCACGCTCCTGGTGGGTGACCTGCGTGATCCCGAGCCTCACCGCGCTGCAATCGCCTCAGCCACCCGCATCATTCACACCGCCACCGCCTGGGGGGATCCCGAGCGGGCCCAGCAGGTGAATGTGGTGGCGGTGAAGCAGATGCTCGCTGCTACTGATCCCGCCGTGCTGGAGCAGGTGGTGTATTTCTCAACCGCCAGCATCCTGAATCGAGAGCTCGAGCTGCTGCCCGAGGCAATGACCTGCGGCACCGAGTACATCCAAACCAAAGCCCTTTGCCTGCAACAGCTGGAACAGCATCCACTGGCCCAGCGGATCGTTGCGGTGTTCCCCACCTTGGTGTTTGGTGGACAGGTGGAAGGCGGTGGACCGTTCCCCACCAGCTACCTCACAGCCGGTCTTCGCGAAGGGACCCGATGGCTGTGGCTGGCCAAATGGCTGCGCGCTGATGCTTCGTTCCACTTCATTCACGCCGCCGACATCGCGCGGGTGTGCGTGCACCTCGCCACCCATCCTCATGAGCCCAATCCGGAGCCTGGCCAAGGCGCTGTGCGCAGGTTGGTCTTGGGGCAACCGAGTGTCACGGTGAACGACACGGTGATGCGCTTATGCCGTTGGCGCCGCAACTGGATCCCACCAATCGGGATCGATCTCCAGGGCTGGCTGATTGAGGGCCTGATCAAGCTGCTACGGATCGAGGTCAACGCCTGGGATCGTTTTTCGATCCGCCAGCGGCATTTCGTGCACCAACCCATCAGTCCACCCGAACGCTTTGGGATGGTGAGCCATGCACCGACCCTTGAAGCCGTCTTTGAAGACGCGGGCTTGCCCCATCGCGGCTGAGCAGAGCTTCGGGCTACCAAGCCAAGTTTCAATTGTTGCGAACCTCTGCGTCATCCCTCACGCAGGGAACAGTCGCCACCTAATTTGTTCGGGTTGCACGAGCCCCGATGCGCCGTCTTCTCTCTGTCATTGCCCTCTGCCTGGCGCTGGTGCTGGGTGCTGCCCCCAGCTTCGCTGCTGACGCCGATCACGGTGCTCAGGTGTTCTCCGCCAACTGCGCCGCTTGCCACATGGGTGGCGGCAACGTGGTGAACGCCGAGCGCACCCTCAAGAAGGATGCTCTCGAGTCTTATCTCGCCAACTACAGCGCTGGCCATGAAGAGGCCATCCAGTACCAGGTGACCAACGGCAAAAACGCCATGCCTGCCTTCGGCGGAAAGCTCAGCGCCGACGACATCGCCGACGTGGCTGCCTACGTGGAGTCCATGAGCCAGAAGGGCTGGGCCTGATCCGTTCAAGGCCTCCCTTCGTTGAGCAAGCCGCCTTCTCCGGAGGGCGGCTTTTTCGTTGTTCGCCCCGTTGCACCTGAGTGCAGCCAGCGCGATGGTGTTTGGAGAACTGTCTGGAGTCGCAATGAACTCAGACGAAGCGGCTCAGCAGGCTGCGGTGGTGCGGTTCCTCCAGGAGGCCAAACTTCCGGCGATTGCACCGCTCCCCGGAGTGATGCCAAAGCGAGACAGCGAATCCCAGTTAGACCATCAGCTTGATGATCGGCTAAACGGGCACAGGGCAGATGAAGTTGCCCATTGAGCAATCGGCTCAAGGCTCAGTGGATCGACCAACACCACGACCAGTTCACGACACCAGCTGCTTTCTCTGCTCCAAGACAGCAAGGTATAGATCTTCGTCAATTTCCCTGATGTCGTACTCGCTGGGCAACACACCATGGGCATGGCGATGAACGACCAGCCAACAGTTGCGCTCCGGATCGGTGGCGCTGCCATCGAAGGCGAACGACTCCTGTGCCAGTCGTTTCAACAGCTCTGATCGTGATTCCTCAACCATTCGCCAAACTGGTGAACCACTGCAGCGCCATCATGCCCACCGCCGCAGCCCCACTGGGACGGCTCATCGCTGCCCTTCTGATGCTCAGCAGCAGCGCCCTGGCCCAGAACGCAAGCAGTAGCGATCCAGCCCTAACGCTGATCCGCGGCGGCGGTACCCCCGCTGTGTTCAAGAGTGGCGAGCCCTACCTGCCGCCGAACAGCTGCCCGGCGATCGTGAACGTGAACGCCGGGGAGATCCAACCGCTGCGACTTCCTGCTTCTGAAGTGGCGGCAAAAAACCAGCTGGGCTGCCTCTCACCGAATGACGCCATCTACGGCGCCGATGGCTGCCCACTGCGACTGTGCGGGCAAAACCAAGGCAGCGTTCCCCTCCCTAAAGGGGTGGGACTCTCAGAGAGCAAGCTTCAGCTCCCGGAGCCATAGGCCACCTGGCAGACCGCATTGAGCAGCTGAGCCTGATCCTGCGTGCCAGGGATCTGACCGTTGAGGAGCCCCTGCTGACAATTAGCGGCACCCATCAGGGCACTGCCATCGACGTTGTAGTTGAAGCTCACGCCATAGCTACCCACACTCTCAACCGATCCGTAGTTGAGCTCGTAACTGGTGTTCGGCACCACGATCACCGGCGAGCTGTTGTTGGCAGCCTGATCCACAAGGCTCGTGATCGCTACACCGGTGGCTAGGCCGGCGATCCCCCAGGCAGCCGCATTGGAACCCCACCAACCCCAGCCGCCCCAGCCGCCGTACCAGCCATGGTTCCAGGGGCGGTTATTCCAGTAGCCGCCATTGCGCCAGTTGTCGTTCCAGCCGTTGTAGTCACGGCGGTAAAAGTTGTTGTTCACGTTCACCCGATCGTTGTTGAAGCTGTCGCGGGTGCCAGCTCCATACATCGGGTGATCGCCCTGATAGCCGCGCTGCCAGTCGCTGTTCTGGAAGTGATAGTTACCGCCGCCCCAGCTGCGACCACCACCACCGGCCCCACCCCAACCGCCATGTCCACCACCGCCGCCGCCGCCACGAGCGTCAGCCGCCAGGGGCAGCAGCGCGAAGGACAGCAGCAGGGCGGAACAAGCTGCTGAAGAGATCCGATTCAGTGAAGGCATCGCGCGCAACTGGGGAATCCAGATGGTTGGACATCCTCAGGGTGAAGGGACAGTTGGCTTCAGCGCAGCTGGATTGAAGTGCTCTGTCATACAGAACGGTTCGGCTGGCCGCGCTTAGCCAATGCGTAGCCACCAAAACCAATCCCAGCTCCAAGCAACAGGATCAACCACTCGCGCACCGCCGCCGATGGCGACCACAATCGCGGTAGGGGTTGGCTCTTGGGATCTGGGCCGTAAGCAACCTGACAAGCGGCATTCAAGAGTTGGGCCTGGGCCGCCGTGGACGGCACCTGACCATCGAGCAGGCCTGCCTGACAGTTGACACCGCCCTGGACCGGTGGGCTGTTGGCCACGGAGTAGCTGAAGTTGGCACCGCTGTTCCCAACGGCATCCACCGTTCCGTAGTTGAGTTGGTAGTTGCTGTCCGGCACCTGAATCACGGCGGACTGCTGATCACCGGCCGCATCGACGAGATCGGTGATGGCTTCGCCGGTGGCCAAACCCGCCAAGCCCCAGCCCGCGGAGTTCTCGCCCCACCACCCCCAAGTGTTGGGCGACCAGTTGTACCAGCCATAGCTCCAGGAACGATCGCCCCAATAACCGCCGTTACCCCAGTTGTTGTTCCAACCGCCATTCCAGCGGTTACCCCAGCTGTCGTACCCCGAATTGTTGCCACGCCATTCACCCTCATTCCAATTGCGGTTGCCCCAGCCCAGGCGGTTGGCATCAAAGCGATCGCGCCCGCCATTGGTGGCGCGGTCGTAGTCATCGCGGCTGATGTTGTGGCCCAGAGCTGGCGTGCGCACCCCACCGCCATACACATGGTGGTAGCCACCACCGCCTCCAGAGAAATCGCGGTAGCCACCGCCGCCATCGCGACCACCACCGCCACTCCGGTCTCCACCACCTGCGCCGCCGCGGGCATAACCGCCGCCATCACGGGCCAAGCCAACGATGGGTTGGAGCGTGGCCACGAGGAGAGCCGGGGCCAGCCAGCGCAGCAAGCGCTGCCGAGTTGAAGCGGATGCAATCACGGGCTGAAAAAAGGGGGTAGGGCAGGTGTAGCTGTCATGACAGCCTTCGTCATCGCTGCAACGAAACCCGCAGTAGATCGCCACACTGAAAAAGCGACATCCCTCTGCCGATGGCGAAGCACTCTTTGCGTCTCTCCCTAATGGCCGCTGCCACCGCCGTGATCTCAGCAGGTGCGGCCCTGGCCCAAGTCAGTGATTCCAACGTGCGCGCCGTGAATCTGGCCCGCAACTGGGCTGTGAACACCAACGGCGGGCTATCGGTCTATGTGCCGGCAGCCTGCATGTTCAACACAGGCGACGGCGGCGGTTCGTGCCTGATCCAAAACACCACCCAGGGATTCACATTCCGCTTCCTGGGTGGAGCTCCGGGCTGGCAGGTGGAAGGCCGTCCCGCCAGCACCGAAACCGAACTGCAGGTTTCGCCTGATGGCCGCACGGTGACCAACGTGCTTTACAACGGCTCTCCGCGCTGACGGTTAACCGAAGCGAAGGGTCGGGCTGCACCACCACTGGGGAGAGGACCGAAACAGAGCATTCGGTTCTCCTCTCCTTCAAGGCCTGGGAACAGCCATACGGTTCTGGCATCCCACCCCAAGAGGGAGGTTGTTATGCATCCCACCGCCGAACTGTTCACTGAAAAAGCCTGGGGCGCCGTAGTGGCCGCCCAGCAACTGGCCCAGCAGCG